>DATFQP010000370.1:0-8023 GCA_035264145.1 Propionibacteriaceae bacterium | reverse complement strand
GAACTCGCGTTCTTCTCGACCTGGGTGGAAGATCCCCAGGAAAACTAGTTGCCCCCACATAGGATGACGGGCAACGAACAATCAGCTCGGCGGTTGGGAAAGCACGGAGGCGCGAGGATGACCGAAGCGGTCAAGGGGGGCAGCCGAAGTCGGATTCTCGTCATAGACGACGATGCGGCTCTGGCCGAAATGCTGTCCATCGTGCTTCGCAACGAAGGCTTCGAGCCGATCTGGTGCGCCCACGGTGACAAGGCTTTCGGAGCCTATCGCGATTCAAAACCCGACCTGGTTCTGCTGGACTTGATGCTCCCCGGTCGCGACGGCGTCGACGTGTGCCGTGATATCCGAGCCGAATCCGGCGTCCCGATCGTCATGCTGACGGCGAAGAGCGACACCATCGATGTCGTGTCAGGGCTGGAGGCGGGTGCCGACGACTACGTAGCCAAACCGTTCAAGGCGAAGGAGCTGGTGGCCCGAATCCGCACCCGGTTGCGCCGCTCACCCGGCTCGGAGGAGACCGATGCCGAAACACTGCGGATTGGTGACCTGTCGATCAGCGTGGATGGCCACTCGGTGAAACGCGACGGTGTCCCCATCCAACTGACCCCGCTCGAGTTCGATTTGCTGCTCGCGCTCGCTCGACGGCCCTGGCAGGTCTTCAGCCGCGAGGTGCTGCTCGAGCAGGTCTGGGGATATCGGCATGCAGCCGACACCCGGCTGGTCAATGTCCACGTGCAGCGGCTTCGCTCGAAGATCGAGCGCGATCCAGAGCATCCCGAGATTGTCGTGACGGTTCGTGGGATCGGCTACAAGGCCGGCGAAACAGACGCTTCGGCCTAGCGGATGTCCGGTTCCGCCGTGTCGATCACTCACGATGTTGTGAAATCACCCTGATGGCGAGTCCTTCCCCCGCCCGCACGCCCTGGTGGAAATGGCCCACGATCGTCTGGTGGCGATCGCTGCCGCTTCGGGTGATCTCGTCGGTGTTCCTGGCCTCAGTACTGGTGTTGGTACTGGGGGGCTTCCTGCTGATGGAGCGAGCGACCAACGGCGTGTTGGATGGCAAGCGCGAGGCCGCGGAGAGTGACGCCCGGCAAGCCGTCAGCGCGGCGCAACAGCAGTTGGACGCCGCGGACCTTACGGGCGGCGCCGAGGTCGACAAGATCTTGGTGGATCTGGCGACGAGCTTTGCCAACCGCTCGAGCGGTGGACAGTTCGAGACGATCATCCTTGCGCCTGGGCAGACCGTCACGGCCGGGCAGGCGGACACGGCCAGCATTCCTTCGCACCTTCGCGAGCAAGTTGAGCAAGCCAACGCCTTGCTGATCACACCCACAGAAGTCCACTATCGCGACGGCCGGCCGTCGGTTGCGGGGCTGGCGGCGGGCTCGACGCTGACCTTGCCGGGCATAGGCCACTATCAGATCTATCTGATCTTTCCGCTTACCCAGGAAGTCGACACGCTCCATGTCCTGCGGACTGCGGTGCTGACCACCGGCGCCATCCTGGTGATCTTACTGACATTCATAGCCGCGCTGGTCAGTCGCCAAGTCGTCACACCGGTGCGGGCTGCCCGACAAGCTGCCGAGAGCTTGGCCTCGGGGAATCTCGATGACCGGATGACGGTGCGAGGGCAGGACGACCTGGCCCGACTGGCCACGTCCATGAACTACATGGCCACTGAGCTGCAGAAGCAGATTCAGACGCTCGAAGATCTTTCCGCCATTCAGCAGCAGTTCGTCTCCGACGTCTCGCACGAGCTTCGAACGCCGCTGACCACCGTACGCATGGCGGCGGAAGTGCTGCACGAGGCGCGCGATGATTTCGACCCGGTGACGGCGCGGTCGGCGGAACTGTTGCAGACTGAGCTTGACAGGTTCGAAGCGCTGCTGACTGACCTGCTGGAGATTTCGCGGTTCGACGCCGGAGTGGCCGTGCTGTCGACCGACGAGGTTGACCTGCGCGATCTGGTGCTTCGGGTGGTCGACGCGCACGCGAGGTTCGCGGAGGCGACAGGCACGCAGATCCAGATTCACGCCAGCCAACCATGCAAGGCTGAGGTGGACGCACGTCGGATCGAACGCATCCTGCGCAACCTGCTCGTCAACGCGATCGAACACGGTGAGGGCCGCCCGATCGACATCTTCGTCGAAGGCGATGACGCGGCTGTCGCGGTGGCGGTCCGCGACCACGGAGTCGGCTTCGAAGCCGTTCAGTCGAAGCAGGTCTTCCACCGTTTCTGGCGCGGCGATCCGGCCCGCGCTCGGACGGTTGGCGGAACCGGGCTCGGGTTGGCGATTTCGATGGAGGACGCCAATCTGCACGGTGGCTGGCTGACCGCCTGGGGCCGGCCGGGCATGGGTGCCCAGTTCCGGCTCACCTTGCCGCGCAAGGCTGGCGCCATCCTGGAGGCATCGCCGCTGCCCATGGTTCCTCGGGATCTGGTCGGTCCGGATGGAGTACGGCTGGAGGCCCGCGACATGCCGCCGGCGAGCCCGGAGGCGTCCATCGCGGGAATACGCAGCGAGTTGGTGATGAGCGATGGCTCGATCGTGCACGGCTCCGCCGCCGAGGACACTCCCCTTGGATCGGCTGCCACGTCGACGACTCCGCTCACCTCCGTTGCGAGCATCGCTGACGAGGGTGCCAGCGAAGCGGCGAGCGGGCGATGATGACGTCGCGACACCCGGTGCCACCGGCGCAGCGGGTGGTCCTGATGGCCGCGCTGTGCGTCGTCGTTGCCCTGTTGACAAGTTGCGTCACGGTGCCCACGGCCGGACCGGTGAGGAAGATCGAGGGCCAGCAGCAGACGTGTCAGAACTGTGTTGACGTTGAAGTCGAAGCGCCTCTGCCGGGGGATGACCCCCGTCAAATTGTCGAAGGCTACCTGCGAGCAACCTCGAACTACCAACCGAACTACTCGGTGGCCAAGCAATTCCTAACCAGGGCGGCGGCCGAGGAGTGGAGCCCCGAGGACGGCGCCAAGATCTACCGCGGTTCACCGACCGTGAACGGCGGCAAAGTGACGTTGAATGCGCTCCTGATCGGCACGCTGGACCCCGACCGCAGCTACACGGCTCAAGACACCCGGTTACATGTCGACTTCAAGTTGACAAAGGAGGACGGCCAGTGGCGGATCGGGGATCCCCCGAGCGGCCTGCTGGTCGCTGAGTCGTCGTTCAACCGCTTCTACAAGCCGCACTCGGTGTATTTCGTCGGCAACGGCCGCCTGGTCCCGGACGCGATCTACCTTCCGGACCTGCCCAGCCAGTCCAACATCGCCTCGGTGCTGATGAAGGCGTTGTTGAGTGGACCGTCGGCGTGGCTCCGTCCGGCGGTGACCAGCGGCCTTCCGCCAAACACTGCTCTCATCGGTGACGCTGTCACCACGTCGGACGGGATCGCCACCGTTCCGCTCAGCGATCAGGTGATGCAGCTCGATGATCAACAACGGGTGATGATGGCCGCCCAAGTGATGTATACGCTCCGCGAGGCTGTGGGGATCAAGGGCGTCCTGTTCACCGTGAACCAGCAGCCGCTGCAGGTGCCCAACGCTGACAAGGTGAGCTTCGTGGTGCCAGCCGACGCCATCCCACGTGACCTTGGTCCGATTCCACCCGTTGCCGGAGATCAGCTCTACGTTGTCCACAATGGTGCCATTAAGGTGGTGGCAGCCGACAGCACTCCGCCCAAAGCCCCCCAGCCCGTCCTCGGCGATCTGGGTAAGGGCCGTCATCGGGTTGACTCCCTGGCGGTATCGACCGCGAATACCGACATGGCGGCGGTGACCAATAATCGCAGTGCATTGCGCTGGAGCCGGACGGCGACTGGTGATGTCGACACGGTGCTGTCTGGAGTTCGTAACCTGTTGCGTCCCCAATTCTCGGGGTTCGACGAACTTTGGGCTCTCAGTGGATCTGGCAGCGACCAGCGAATGTGGGTGCTCACGCAGGAGAAGCGGAAGCGGATCGAGGTTTCAGCCGCGAAAGTGTTGGGCAAAGGCGAGGTCACGGCCTTCAGAATTTCCCCGGACGGTGCGCGGATCGCCTTGATCCGGAAGTCCGGCGACCGGACACAGCTGGGATTAGCCCGGATCAGTCGGACGGCGGACAAGATCACGATAGATGGCTGGCGGCCGCTCAACACCACTCAGACCGATCAGCCGCAGCTGCTCCATATGCAGGACGTGGCCTGGGTCGGCGCCACCGACCTGCTAGTCCTCGGGTCCCCGTTTGCCACGGTGGCGCCGCAGCCTTTCCGGATGAGCCAGGATGCGTCGAGCGTGGTCGCTGAAGGGGAGGCGACCAACTGGGATGCGAAAGAGCTCGCCGTCCTACTCCCGAAGCAGACGGTCATCGCGCTGGATCGGAACGGCCAGACCTATCGCGACGGGGGCAGTGAGTGGACACGGTTCCTGGGCAAGGTGAAGGTGTCGACGATTGCCTACCCCGGCTGATCAGGTGCACGGCGCCTGAAATCCGGCTGCTGGGGGGTCCGGTACTCGGGGCCGGCCGATGCCCAGCCCCTGGTCACGCGGAGGCTCACCTCCCGAGCAGCGGCCTGCACTGTTTATCCACAGAACAGTTCACTCAAGGTGACGCGATAGCTCAACCGCGGCACACTCGGGCCGATGAAGCTCGAGATAGCGCTTGCGGTGGCCGGGGAGTTGCTGCTGGGTGCGGCCTGCCATGGCTGCTCAGAGCCCTGGTGGGGGATTTGCCCTCGGTGCCGCTCGGCTGTGCTGAGTTATGGCTGCTTCGTGGCCCGTCCGGACCCGTGCCCCGTCGGCTTTCCCTTCACGGTCAGCGCTGCACCGTACGATGCGATCTTGAGGCAGTTCGTCGCTGCTCACAAAGAGCGGGGTGCATTCAACCTGACCCCATTCCTCGCTGGCCGGCTGGCGGCTGCGATCGGGTGCGTTCTGCACCTCACGGCCAGCCCGGCGAGCGCCGTGGTCCTGGTTCCGGTGCCATCTGCGCGTGCCGTCGTGCGGGAGCGAGGCTTCGACGCGACCTGGGCTCTGGCGCGGGGAGCCGCTCGACTGCTCCGACGGCAGACACCGGTCCGGGCCGGCAGGCTGCTGCATCAGGCGCGTTCGGTACGCGATCAGGCGGGACTCAGCGCCGCTCAGCGAGCCACCAATCTTCAGGGCGCCTTCCGCGTCACCAGCGCGGCACCTTGTCCGCCCCTGATCGTGGTCGACGACGTGGTGACTACTGGCAGCAGTCTGACGGAGGCGGCTCGAGCCTTGCGGGAAGCGGGACACCACGTCCTCGGCGCGGCAACGGTGGCGGCGACTCAGCGAGACCGGTCAGTTTCCCGACCTTGATCTTCGATGGCTTGATAGATCGGACCCGGCGTGGAAATACGGGCACGAGGGGACTAGCGTCGGGATATGGCGCTCCTGCACCAGATTGCTCCCATGCTCGAAGGGACTGGTAGGGAGCGATTTCTCTTCCGCCTCGACGCGCCTCGGATCGCAGCGTAACGGGACGGCCGTCGGGGGCTCGCACACCAGTTGGAGGCTGACATGGATGTTGTCGTCAAGGGCCGGCACTGCACGGTGTCGGAGGCGTTTCGCGCCTACGTCGAGGAGAAGATCACTCGACTCGAGAAGCTCGACGGCCGGGTCATTCGGGTCGACGTCGAAGTCTCGGCGGAACGGAACAAGCGACAACACGATCAGGCCAGCAGAGTCGAGATCACCCTGCGGAACAAGGGACCGGTGATCCGGGCTGAGGCCGCCGCCGAAGACCAAATGGCGGCGTTCGACATGGCCCTCGACAAACTGATGGCCCAGCTGCGGAAGGCAGCCGACCGCAAGCGGGTCCATCGCGGGCAGCGCACACCGCAATCCCTGCAATCGGCTGCCGCCCAGCTGCCGCTCGCCGATGGCAGCGAGCCCGTCAACGGCGCCGACGTTCACAGCGTCGCCGGGATGGAAGTGCAGGGTGATGGCCCGCCGGTGGTCCGCGAGAAAGTTCACCCCGCCGTGCCCATGAGTCTGGACCAGGCCCTATTGGAAATGGAGCTCGTGGGGCATGACTTCTACCTGTTCATCGACTCGGAGCGGATGACGCCGAGCGTCGTCTACCGCCGCCGGGCCTACGACTACGGGGTGATCCGCTTGGACAGCGCAGGTTCTTCCTTGGCCAACCTCGCTTCCTGACGGGATGGCCATCGCCGTCGATGCCGCCGTAGGGTGCGGCCACTCGTCAGCGATGAGCGCCCCAGCGGCCGCACAGCACGCCGGCGCCTCAGGTTGGTCGATGAAGCAGGCACCCGGGTGAATGTCGGCGGGCCCAGCTAGCCTGCCGCAGGTGAGATCGGAGAAGTTGAGTCGAGCATCGGCGCGGCGGGTGGCGCTCGCGGCTCAAGGCTTCGGACGGCCGCGCCCCGAGCGGACGATCGGCATCCGCGACATCCAGGTGGTGATCGACCGGGTCGCCCAGTTCCAGATCGACTCGATCAACGTCGTGACCCGGGCGCACTTCATGCCGTTGTTCTCCCGTCTTGGTCCCTACGATGTCGCGCTGCTGGAGCGGGCTGCGCATAGTCCACCCCGCCGGCTGTTCGAATATTGGGGACATGCCGCCAGCCTGATCGACGTGACCCTGCAGCCGCAGCTGCGGTTTCGGATGCAGGCCGGCTTCCGCGATGTGTGGGCCGGTGTGGAGCGGGTCGCCCGGAACAACCCGACCCTGGTGGATCTCGTGCGTGAGGAGGTCGCCGAGCGCGGGCCGATCAGCGCCCGCCAGCTGGAGTATCAAGAGGAGCGGAGCCGGGACAACTGGGGCTGGAACTGGTCGTCGGTCAAGACCGTCATGGAGTGGTTGTTCTATACCGGTGACATCACTTCGGCACGCCGGAATTCTCAATTTGAGCGGGTGTACGACCTGCCGGAGCGAGTGCTGCCCAAGACGGTGCTCCAGGCACCAACGCCTACGCCCGAGGACTCAGTGCGGACCTTGATCCGGCGGGCAGCCCGCGCGCTGGGCGTGGGCAGTGAGGCCAGCCTTCGAGACTACTTCCGGACCCGGCCGGCCATGACGCGGGCGGCCATCGCGGATCTGGTCGACGCCGGTGAACTGATCCCGGTCCAGGTCGATGGCGGGACGAAGGCGGTGTACCTCTGGCACCAGGCGCGGATGCCGAGGAAGATCGATGCTCGCGCGCTGCTCAGCCCCTTCGATTCCATGGTGTTCGAGCGCAGCCGGCTGGAGTGGCTCTTCGATTTCTCGTACCGGATCGAGATCTACGTGCCCGAGCCGAAGCGAATCTACGGCTACTACGTCTATCCCTTCCTGCTGGGAGATCGGTTCGCCGCCCGAGTCGATCTCAAGGCGGACCGGACCAGAGGAGTGCTCCGAGTGAACTCCGCTTGGCTCGAGCCTGGTCAGGAAGCTGGGCAGGTCGCGGCGGAGTTGCATGCGGAGCTGACGACCATGGCGTGCTGGCTGGGGTTGTCGGAGGTCGAAGTGACGCCGCGAGGTGATCTCGCTTCGGCACTGGCGAGCGCCTGTTCCCCGCTCTGATCCGGACGGGCAACACGGCCGAGAGCACTATGCGTTCACCGAAGGATAGGGCTGGTGCCGCCGGCGTCAGTTGTCACCCGTCTCCCGTGAACGCACGACGCTCACAGAGACTGGCCTACGATGGAGGACGCGCCGGAGGAACAACTTGGCGCCTGGAACGGTAAGTCTTTCAAGAAATCGAGATCAAGGGAGCCAGTTTCCGTGGCTTTGATGGACAGGCTGCTCCGCATCGGCGAGGGCAAAATCCTCAAACAGCTCAAGGGCGTCTCCGAACAGGTGAAGGCCATTGAGGACGACTATCTGGCGATGAGCGACGAGGAGCTTCGCGGCCAGACGGGTGACTTCAAGTCCCGCTTCGACAAGGGCGAAACGCTCGAATCCCTGCTGCCGGAGGCGTTCGCGACGGTGCGGGAGGCCAGCCGCCGGGTGCTGGACAAGCGGCATTTCGACGTCCAGATCATGGGCGGGGCGGCGCTACACCTGGGCAA
>DATFQP010000369.1:0-3728 GCA_035264145.1 Propionibacteriaceae bacterium | reverse complement strand
TGAGTCCAGGAGGATGTGCAGATGCCTAAGAAGATTGATCCCGCGGTGCGTGAGCGGGTGATGCGGATGATCGCCGAGCATCGCTTGGAGTATGCGACGCCGACCGAGCTGGCGAGGGTGATCGCTACTCGGGAACGGCTGGGCGTTGAGACGGTGCGTCGCTGGATTGTGCAGGCCGAGGTGGATGGCGGGATCCGTCCAGGTGTGTCCAGCACCGAGCATGCCGAGATCAAGGCGTTGAAGGCCCAAGTCCGCCGACTCGAAGAAGACAATGCGATCTTGAAGGCAGCAACGGTTTTCTTCGTGGGGGAACTCGACCCCCGCAACCGCTGATCATGGGTTTCATCGACGCCATGAGAGCCGATGGTCATGCAGTCGAGTCGACCTGTCGGGTGCTGCGTGAGCAGGGCTGTCAGGTTGCTGCGCGGACCTACCGGGCCTGGCGGATCCGCCGTCCGGCGGCTCGAACGATCGGCGACGCCCAGGCGGTCCACGCGATCCGTGACATCGCCTGGACGATCAAACCCGACGGTCGACGACAGCTGACCCCCGAAGGTCTGTACGGGCGACGCAAGATGACAGCGCAGCTGCGCCGCACCACCATGCCTTCGGTGAGCGCTGGGGCGGTGGATCGGGCCATGAGGGTTCTCGGGTTGGCTGGTGTCCGCCGTGGTAAGGGGGTACGCACCACGATCCCGGCCAAGGACGGCACACGAGCTCAGGATCTGCTGGATCGTGATTTCACCGCCGAGGCACCGAACCGGGTCTGGGTGACCGATTTCACCTATGTGCGGAGCTGGGCTGGGTTCGGCTATGTCGCCTTCATCGTCGACGTGTTCGCCCAGAAGATCGTGGCCTGGCATGCCGCGACCAGCAAGACCACCGAACTGGTGATGACACCGCTGCGGATGGCGTTGTGGCAGCGCGGCCGCGAGGGCCGCCCGACCCAGCCCGGGGAGCTGATCCATCACTCCGATGCCGGCAGCCAAGGCGGATTCAAGCGGTCGTTGCAACACCTTGATCAGGAGGTGTTGGAGTGGGACGTCGGCCAAGCTGGGTCACAGCGGCGACGGGAAGGCCGGCGATGCGGTCGCCCGGGCGAGCACCGGTGGCGAATCGTGAGCATCGGCTGCGGTTTTGGGAACTGATCGTCGGTGGGGCGACCAGTGAGGATGCTGGGGTCGGAGCCGGCGTGTCACCGGCGGTTGGAACGCGATGGTTCCGTGAGGCTGGCGGGATGCCTTCATCGGGTCTCAAGCCGCACAGCGGTCGCTATCTGACGTTTGCCGAGCGTGAGGAGATCGCGATCTGCCGCGCTTACGGGTTCGGCATCCGAGAGATCGCCCGCCATCTGGGCCGGTCAGCGTCGACGATCTCCCGGGAGCTGCGCCGCAACGCGGCGACCCGCGGCGCCACGCTGCACTATCGGGCCGTCGTCGCGCAGTGGAAGGCCGAACGGCAGACGTGTCGTCCGAAGGTCGGCAAGCTCGCCGCCAACGACCGGCTGCGGGAGTATGTGCAAGACCGGCTGTCCGGTGCGGTGACCGGCCCGGACGGGACCCCGATCCTGGGACCGGAGGTCGGTTGGATCGGCCGACGCCACGGTCGGCGACAGGACCGCCGGTGGGCGACCGCATGGAGTCCGGAGCAGATTGCCAACCGGCTCCGGATCGAGTTCCCCGATGATGAGTCGATGCGGATCTCACACGAGGCGATCTACCAGGCCCTTTACGTTCAGGGACGTGGGGCGCTGCGCCGCGAGCTGACTGCATGCCTGCGCACCGGCCGGGCGTTGCGGGTGCCGCGGGCCCGAACTCGTCGGCGGGGCAAGCAGTTCATCACCCGGGAAGTGATGATCAGCGAACGGCCAGTCGAAGCGGCTGATCGTGCCGTTCCAGGGCATTGGGAAGGCGACCTCGTACTCGGACTACGGGGATCGGCGATTGGCAGCCTGGTTGAGCGCAAGACCCGGTTCACGATGCTGTTGCACCTTCCGCCGATGGACGGCCACGGCGCCACACCGCGGGTCAAGAACGGGCCCGCGACCGCCGGCCATGGCGCAGAGGCTGTCCGTGATTCCATCGCCGCCACGATCACCACCCTGCCAGCACAGCTGCGTAAGACACTGACCTGGGACCAGGGCGCGGAGATGGCCCAGCATGCCCAGCTGCGTGTCGAGACCGGGCTCGCTATCTACTTCTGCGACCCCCGCAGTCCCTGGCAACGAGGAACCGATGAAAACACCAACGGCCTGCTACGGCAGTACTTTCCGAAAGGCACTGATCTGACAAAGCACAGCGCCTCAGACCTGCAAGCCGTCGCCATGACCCTCAACACCAGACCCCGCAAGACACTCGATTGGCGAACGCCAGCCGAAGCCCTTAACGACCATCTACTGTTGCTCCAACCAAGCGGTGTTGCGACGACCCCTTGAACCTAAGTTGGGAGCCGGCGTCGCTGTGGTGAATCAATCGGTCCAGGCGCCCGTCGGGGGCGGTGTGGCCGGCGCGGCTGCGGGTCCATAGCGCCATCTCCAGCGCATCCAGCGGCAACTGGGTTGGCATCGAACAGCTGGTGCGCCAGCCCACGATGCGCCGGGAGAACACGTCGGAGACGAACGCGGTGAACGCCATCCCCGACCAGGTCGGCACATAGGTGAAGTCCACAATCCATAGCCGGTTCGGCGCCTCGGCGCTGAAGTCCCGGTTGACCCGGTCCGGCGGCCGCTGCGCTGACTTGTCTGGCTTGGTGGTGACGAACCGGCGGCTTCGCCGGGCGCCCTGCAGACCGGCTCGGCGCATCAGCCGTTCCACCGTGCAGCGAGCTACCGGACCGAACCGGTCCGCGATGTTGGCGTCGCGGCGCAGCAAGTGCCACACCTTGCGGGCCCCGGCCAACCCACGACCGAGATCGCGGTGACCGAAGACCCGCTCGATCTCAACCAGCAACGCGGCGTCACGTATTGCCCGCGCCGAGATAGGTCGGGTCTTCGCCGCGTAGTAGCTGGATGGGGCGATCTGGCAGCCGTGCCCGTGCAGCACCCGGCAGATCGGCTCGACCCCGAACCGGTCCTTATGATCATCAATGAAGGTGATCACCACGGCAGTCGCGGGTCGAGCTCCCGCGCGAAGAAACTCGAAGCCGCCAAAAGGATCTCGTTGGCGCGTTTCAGCTCCCGCACCTCCGCCTCCAACTGCTTGATCTTCTGCGCGTCGCCTGTAGTGGTGCCCGGACGCTTCCCGGCGGCGATGTCGGCCTGCTTGCACCAGCCGCGCAAAGTGTCTGTGTTGACACCGACCCGGGAGCCGATTCGCTGCACCGCCTGGTGCATCGACAACAAAGGGTCCTCCTCACCCGCCTCATGCACCAGCCGCATCGCCCTCTCCCGCAACTCCGGCGGGTACTTCCTCGGTGCTGGCATGATCCTCATCCTCTCGGGGAATCAGACCCTCCATCAGACACGGGGCGGTTCACGCCTGCAGCAACTCCCGAATCCGCGGCTCCACCCCATCCACCACCGAACCCCGCGGCCCTCGTCGATACGCCGGCGGCGCCTCGGCGGCTATCGCCTTCTTCACGGTGTTCTTCGAACACCCCACCACCCGCGCGATGATCTTAATCGGCATCCGCTCCGCCCGATGCAAACGGCGAATCTCCGCCCAATCCTCCACACTCAACACCCACTTCCCCCTGACCTCGGCTGAGGTCAGCATCACGAAGAGGGTCAG
>DATFQP010000368.1:0-5797 GCA_035264145.1 Propionibacteriaceae bacterium | reverse complement strand
AGCTTCTTCGCTGCCGCCGACCCGACCGCGTGGATCACCGAAGGGACGCGTTGAGATGCGGCTCAGCATCGATCACAAGACGGGTTTCCGCTATTCGACCAAGGTCAAGTCCTCCTACAACGAGGCCCGGATGACCCCGGTTGCCACCACGACTCAGGCGGTCTGGGGCAGTCGAGTCAGCATCACCCCCACCGCTTGGAGCTTCTCGTACGCGGATTACTGGGGCACCGCGGTGACCGCATTCGAGGTGCACGAACCCCATGATCGACTGACCGTTCAGGCGCAGGCGGTGGTCGAGACTCGCGGTGATGACATCACCTGGGACACCGACCGTCGGGTCGCTGGAAACGATCTTGGCTGGCCGGCGCTGCGGGATCGCGGGGTGATCGACCCGCTGACGGAGTTTCTGACCGTGAACGAGCGGACACAGGCGCCCGAGGAGGTGGCCGAGCTGGCGCGGCAGACCAGCGACCAGCCACCTCGGCTGGCGGCACTGGACATCTGCCGGCTGATCGCCGACGGGCTCAGTTATGCCCGCGGCAGCACTGCTGTGAACGCCAAGGCCGTCGACGTCTGGGCCGGGGCCAAGGGAGTATGCCAGGACTACTCTCATCTCGCCCTGGGCGCACTCCGATCGGTGGGCCTGCCGGCTCGATACGTCTCGGGCTATCTGCATCCTGGCGGCGACGCCATGCCCAACACCTTGGTGGAGGGTGAGAGTCACTCCTGGATCGAGTGGTGGTGCGGCTCGTGGGTGGCTTACGACCCGACGCTGCAGTCCCGAGTCTCGGAAAGTCACGTCCGGGTCGGCCACGGCCGCGACTATGGCGATGTCGCCCCCTTGCGCGGCACGTACTCCGGCGGCCCGTCCGAGATGTTCGTCACCGTCCAGATGACGCAGCTGGGCTGAGCAGTTCGCCAGCTTCAAGTCGGACACTATGTTGTGGGCCATGAGCAACTCCGGCCAGCAGCAGCCCTACGGGCAAACTCCTTACGGGCAACCGCCCAACCCCTACGGGCAACAGCAGCCGTACGCCACTCCGCCCGCGCGACCCGACCAGCCGCCGTACGGCCAGCAGCCGAATCCCTATTCACAGCAGCCCGCCTACGGCCAGCCCCAGGCCTATCCCCCGCAGGCTCAGCCCTACGCCGGCCAATGGCCGCCACAGGCACCCGCCCGGCCAGAACTCGTCCGGCGCTCGACCGTCGTGGTCACTATGGACGCAGTTCCGGGCCGGCAGATTGAGGAGGTCCTCGGCGACGTGATCGGCGTTGTGGCCCGGACTCGCGAGCTGCGACCCGATCTCCGCACCGGCAACCCGCTCGAGGGCTACGTCACCATGCTCACCGAGTCCCGCCAGGAGGCCGTGGCCCGCTTGGTCGAGATGGCCGAGAATGCGGGGGCAAATGCCGTGGTCGGACTGAGGTTCGACTGCAGCGAGATCACCCAGTCGCTCAGTGAGGTAGCGGCCTACGGTACGGCGGTCATGCTGGCCGACGAGCAGGCTTCGACCGATCAAACGGCCGGGTATGCCGTGTCGGACACCGGCGTCGATGCGATGTCGGACACGGCCGACGTCAATGCGATGTCGGACACGGCCGACGTTGACGCGATGTCGGACACGGCCGACCATGACTTCCCGCCGGGCTGGCCGGAGCAGTTCGAGGGCCGGCCGGGCTCCCCCCAGCAATAGGCGCCTGGCATCGGGTATCGCAGCGAAGGGCCCGATGCGAGGACGGCGCTGGAGCAGTAAGAATGGGGTATGAGCGCTAAGGACAAGCCGGTGAGTGGCCCCGAGGACGAGACGCGACGGAAGTTTCGTGAGGCGCTCGCAGCCAAGCAGGGGCGCAAGGGCGAGGACCACATCGACAACGAGCCAGGCAATGTCCATGCCCATGGGCCGGTAGAGAACAAGCGCACATTCCGCCGCAAGACCGGCTGAGGACGTACTGCGCTTGGGGCCTCAGACCGCGGGCACCAAACCCGGCGGAGGCCTCCTTGCCCGAGGCACGGGTTACTCTGCCGCGGCAGCCTCTCGGGCGGGCGCTTGGGTCGATGCACCGGTGCCAGACGTTGCTGGTGCGGGTTTGACCCGGATGCCGAGGGGCGTCACCTCGAACTGCACGTGCGAGAGGTCCTTGACCACCGCATCGGCGATGAGGTCCTCTGGCAGGGTGGTCGTGCTCACCGCAAGGGTGGCGCAACCGGCCGCCCGGGCGGATTTCAGGCCGGCCGGAGCATCCTCCACCACTAGGCACCCTGCCGGGTCAACGCCCAGCCGGCGGGCGGCTTCGAGATAGGGATCTGGCGAGGGCTTGCCGTGGAGGACGTCGTCCGCGGTGACCAGGACCGACGGTGGGGTCAGCTGAGCCGCCGTGAGCCGCGCTTGGGCGAGTGGCACGGTACACGAGGTGGCGATCGCATTCTTGGCCCCTCGAAGCGCGGCCAGTGCTTCGAGGGCTCCAGGGAGGACCACGATGTCGTCGAGTTCGGCGATCTCCAACTCGTTGATCCGAGCGATGGCCGCCTCATGCCGATCAGCCTCGAGGACCGCGCGTACCACGCTCGCCGAGGGTACGCCGTGCCAGCCGTTCTGGACGTCGGCAGGCAGTCCATGCTCGACTGCCCACATTTTCCAGGCGCGAATCACCGCAGCAGTCGAGTCGATCAACGTGCCGTCCATATCGAAAAGCACTGCATCGAAGACCCGCTCCGCCAACCGACCCAAGCCCACCGCCCGACCATACCGAACTCGACGACATTGCTGACAGCAATCGCTTGCTGAGTGAGTGCTCACTCATTAGTATCAACTGGTGCCCCGTGCCACCCCAATGCCACGCGACGAGCGGCGGGCCGCCTTGATTGCGGCGACTGAGCCGCTGCTCGAGCAGTTCGGCCGTGAGGTGAGCACGCGTCAGATTGCCGATGCGGCCGGAGTTGCCGAAGGCACGATCTTCCGGGTCTTCGCCACCAAGGAGTCCTTGATCGACGCGGTGCTCGATGAGGTCTTCGACATCTCCAGGACATGCGACCAGCTCGCGACCATCGACGAGTCGCTCGATCTGGAAGCTCGCATGATGCAGGCAGTGATCGTGCTGCAAGGGCGCCTCCGCCGAGTGTTCGCGCTCTTCCACGCTCTCCGCTTGCACCGCCGGCCCCCCGAAAATCATGACGATTTCCGTCGGCGCCAACAGGCTGACAACGAACAACTCAACGCCGCCCTCGCTGCGCTGCTCAAGCCGGACGTCGATCGCCTGCGACTGGACCCGGGTGCGGCAGCCAGTGCGCTGCGCACGATCACCTTCTCCCTTACCCATCCGATCCTGAGCGAGCCGAAACTCAGTGACCCGGCCCGCATCGTCGACCTTATGCTGCACGGCATTGCGAAACCCCAACCCGAGAAGCAGGCGCCATGCTGATCCACATCCTCCGTACCTTCCTTGCTCCGTACCGCCGGCCGCTGGCCGCGGTGCTGGTCTTGAGCCTGGTCGGCACGATGGCGGCGCTCTACCTGCCCAGCCTCAACGCCGCGATCATTGACGAGGGCGTTGCCAAGGGCGATACCGACTTCATCTGGCGGACCGGCGCTGTGATGCTCTTCGTCAGCCTGATCCAGATCGCGTGCTCTATCGCGGGGGTCTACCTCGGCGCCAAGGTGGCAATGGGCTTCGGCCGGGACGTCCGCGGCGCGATCTTCTCGCGTGTCTTGGCGTTCTCCTCCCGCGAACTCAATCGATTCGGTGCGCCGTCACTGATCACCCGCAACACCAACGACGTGCAACAGGTGCAGATGCTCGTGATGCTGTCGGCCACCATGTTCATCGCCGCGCCGATCACCATGATCGGCGGTGTGTTGATGGCGCTGCGGGAAGACGTCGGCCTGTCCTGGCTCGTTGCCGTGGCGGTGCCATTGCTGGCCATCTCCGTAGGTCTGGTGGTGGTACGGATGCGGCCCTTGTTCCGGTTGATGCAAACGCGGATCGACGTCGTCAACCGGGTCCTGCGGGAACAGATCACCGGGATCCGGGTGGTCCGAGCCCTCGTTCGCGAGCCGTACGAGACGGAGCGTTTCGCTCGGGCCAGCGGTGACCTGACCGAGACCACAACGGCGGTGGGCCGGCTGATGGCTTCCATCTTCCCGATCGTGATGTTCATCATGAACGCGTCCAGCGTGGCGGTGCTGTGGTTCGGCGCTCGGCGGGTCGACAGCGGCGCGATGCAGATCGGGTCTTTGACAGCGTTTCTGACCTACCTCGTGCAGATCTTGATGTCGGTGATGATGGCCACCTTCCTGCTGATGCTCGCGCCCCGGGCAGCCGTCTGCGCCGATCGGATTGCGGAAGTGCTGGACGCCAACTCCACCGTCGTCCTGCCGGACGACCCGGTGACCGCTCTTCCCGAGTCGTCGGTGGTCAACTTCCAGGACGCGGAGTTCACCTATCCGGGAGCCGATGCGCCTGTCCTCTCCGCCATCACGTTCACCGCCGAGCCGGGCCAGACCACCGCCATCATCGGGTCGACGGGTGCCGGCAAGTCCACTCTGATCTCGTTGATTCCCCGACTGTTCGACGCGACCGGTGGCTCGGTGCAGGTGGACGGTGTCGAGGTACGAGATATGGATGCCGACCTGCTCTGGAGCCGGATCGGGCTGGTTCCGCAGAAGGCGTTCCTGTTCTCCGGGACGGTTGCCAGCAACCTCCGTTACGGCAACCCGCACGCCAGTGACGAGGAGTTGTGGCATGCCTTGCGCGTAGCCCAAGCCGAGGACTTCGTCCTCCAGATGCCCGGTCAGCTCGAGGCCTCGATCTCTCAAGGCGGGACCAACCTGTCGGGCGGTCAGCGGCAGCGACTCTCCATCGCCAGAGCCTTGGTCAAGAAGCCGGAGATATACGTATTCGACGACTCCTTCTCCGCCCTCGACGTGACCACCGACGCTCGGCTGCGGGCTGCGTTGAAACGTCAGACCCGTGGGTCCGCGGTGATCATCGTCGGCCAGCGGATCGCGACGATCGCCGACGCCGACAAGATCGTGGTCTTGGAGGACGGCAAGATCGTCGGCTGTGGCACACACGATGAGCTGCTGGACAGCTGTCCGACGTATCTGGAGATCGTCGACTCCCAGCTCAGCGCAGAGGAGGCGGCCGCGTGAGCAGCAACGGACAGGAAGGACTTCGCCCGAGTCCGCCACGCTCTGGGCTGCCCAGCCCGAACGGCTCGGGCTCTCAACCCGGCCAGCCGGCCTCAGGACCGAGGGCGCCCGAGCGACCGAAGTATGCCCCCAGCGGTGGCGGGCCGCGGATGTTCGGCGGCCCTCGGCCAGTGGAGAAATCGATCAGCTTCGGTCCGTCGATGCGGCGGCTGCTCGGGCATTTGGCGCCGGAGCGAATTATCCTGCTCGGCGCCATCCTGCTGGCTGTTATCGGCATCGCGATGAGCGTCATCGGTCCCAAGATCCTGGGCTGGGCCACCGACGTGATCTTCACCGGCGTCATCGGGCAGAGCCTGCCTGCCGGTGCCACCAAGCAGCAGGTGGTCGAGTCGCTTCGCGCCGAGGGCAATGACACCTACGCCGACATGATCGACCGGTTGAACGTCGTGCCCGGTCAGGGGATCGACTTCTCGTTGCTGGGCGACTATCTGCTGCTGGCGCTCGGCCTCTACCTGGTGTCCAGCCTGTTCCTGTGGTGGCAGGGCTACCTGCTCAACGGCGCGGTGCAGCGTTCGATCTTCGCCTTGCGGAACGAGATCGAGGCCAAGATCAACCGGCTGCCGCTGAGCTACTTCGACAAGCACACC
>DATFQP010000367.1:0-22272 GCA_035264145.1 Propionibacteriaceae bacterium | reverse complement strand
TGTAGCGGGGACAGGATTTGAACCTGTGACCTCTGGGTTATGAGCCCAGCGAGCTACCGAGCTGCTCCACCCCGCGTCGGCAGTCGTCAACCATACGTGACGTCATCGACCAAGCCAAATCGCGATAAGAGAGCGCTGTTTTCATCGATCAACCCGCCCTACGATCAATGCTCGGCCACTGCGGACTGTCGGTTTGGTCAGGTCAACGCATAGATTGGTCCCTGCATCGAGCCGCTGGTGTCCATGGCTTCCTGCTCACCGGTGGGTGCCCGCTGTCGCGACGCCCAACAAACTCGCACGTGGTCCCCAAGGCTGATGCGGCCGCTGGACTTGGCAGACTGAGCGATCGTGAGTCCGATCCGTGTCGCCGTCTGGGGCGAGAACTATCACGAGAATCTTGAACGAGATCGAACCGGCATGGCGGAGAGATATCCGCAGGGCATGCATGGCGCGATCGCGACCGGGCTCCGCGACCTCATGGGAACAGCAGTCGAGGTTCGTACAGCCACCCAAGATCAGCCAGAGCACGGATTGTCCGAGGAGGTGTTGGCAAGTACCGACGTGCTGACCTGGTGGGGCCACGCCACCCACGCTCAGGTTGATGACGCGGTGGTCGAGCGGGTGCATCAGCGCGTCCTCGGCGGCATGGGCCTGCTGGTCCTGCACTCCGCGCACTTCTCCAAGATCTTTATCCGGCTGATGGGCACCACCTGCTCGTTGGCATGGCGCAATTCCGCTGAGGTTGAACTCGTCTGGACGGTGGCGCCTGCCCATCCGATAGCCCGGGGAGTGCCCCAGCCGATCTTGATCGGTGAGCAGGAGATGTACGGCGAGTACTTCGACATCCCGAGCCCTGATGAACTGATCTTCATCTCCAGTTTTAGCGGAGGCGAGGTCTTCCGGTCCGGCTGTTGCTGGCGGCGCGGCAAGGGCAAGGTGTTCTATTTCTCGCCCGGTGATCAGGAGTACCCGGTCTACCGGCACCCCGACGTCCAGCGGGTTTTGGCCAACGCGGTGGAGTGGGCGCGCCCGGAACCGGGCTTGGAGTTCGTTTCTCCGGAGGTGATCAACAGTCCGCCTCCAAGGCTGAGTGGAGGAGCGATCAATCCTGGAGTCGACCGTGGCTGATCGGCAGCCGCTGCGCGTGGCAGTCATCGGTCTCGGGTGGGCGGGCCAGCAGCACATGGCGGCGTACGCGGAGGCAGCGGATGCCGATATGGTGGCGATCGCCGGTATGGAACCAGCGCAGTTGACGCGGCTGGGTGATCTTTACGGCGTCCCTCGGGATCACCGTTTCGGCGACTGGCGAGAGCTTCTCGACCGGACAAAGCTCGACATCGTCAGTATCGCGGCGCCGACCACGTTGCATGAGCCCATCGCCGTTGCGGCACTGAACGCCGGGATACATGTGCTCTCGGAGAAACCAATCGCTCAGAATGCGCCGATCGCCCGTCGGATGGTCGAGGCGGCCGAACTCAACGACCGAGTCCTGGACGTCGTGTTCAATCACCGCCGCCGTGGTGATGTGCAGGCCCTGAAGAAGATCATCGACGCCGGCCTGATGGGCGATATCTACTACGCGAAAGCGGGCTGGCTCCGTCGGGAGGGGATTCCCGGACTTGGCAGCTGGTTCACTCGTAGAGCCGTCGCCGGAGGTGGACCACTGATGGACATCGGTGTGCACATGCTGGACATGACGCTCCACCTACTTGGCGAGCCCGGGGTACGAGCGGCGACCGCGGCAACCTATGCCGAGTTCGGGCCCAGGGGACGCGGAAGCTCCGCTGAGGCGACCATGAGAAAGTCTGGGGTCGAGGAGGGCGAGTTCGACGTCGAGGACCTGTCGACCGCGTTTCTCCGGCTCGATGGGGGTGGCACTCTGCTGCTGGAGTCCAGTTGGGCTCAGTGGATTCCCAAGGATCGTTGCTACGTGACGGTCTACGGCTCCGACGGCGGGGCGAGCGTGGAGTGGGGTGCGCCAAGCGATCCACACCGCTCACTCAACATCTGGACCGAGAAGGAGGGGATCCCGGCCTCGCTGCAGCCCGCCATTCCGCCCGATGGAAAGCACAAGGCTTGCGTATTGGACTTCCTCGAGAAGGTCCGGGCAGGGGACTACGCCAACCATCGCGGCTACCAGGCCCTTTCCCGAGCCGTGATCGTGGACGCCTGCTACGCCTCGGCCGAGGCAGGTCACGAGGTTTCGCTCAACTGAGATATCCGCTGGCAGTGGGGAGCCCTTCCTAGAATGGTCGCTGCATTTGCCCACGTAGCGCCCAGACCACGAGGAAACCATGAAGGCTCTGCTGCTCGAGAACATCCACCCCGACGCTGAGCGCTTACTCAGCGAGCGGGGGATTGAGGTGTCGAGTGTCAAAGGGGCGCTCGATGAGGACGAGTTGCGAGCCGCGCTTCCGGGGGTGCAACTGCTAGGGATCCGGTCGAAGACCAACGTGACTCGGTCAGTGCTTGATGAATGTCCGGAGCTGCTGGCCATCGGGGCGTTCTGCATCGGCACCAACCAGATCGACATCGCCGCGGCATCAGGCAACGGCACGGCGGTCTTCAATGCTCCGTTCTCCAACACCCGCAGCGTCGTCGAATTGGTGATCGCGGAGATCATTGCGCTCGCCCGGCACCTCACGGACAAGAACACGGCGATGCACGCAGGTGTCTGGGACAAGTCAGCAAAGGGCGCCCACGAGGTCCGGGGCCGAACCCTGGGCATCGTCGGCTACGGCAACATCGGCAGTCAGTTGTCGGTGGTGGCCGAGGCCCTGGGCATGCGGGTGTTGTTCTACGACGTCGCGGACAAGCTGGCCCTCGGCAACGCGCGCCGCTGCGCCAGCCTCGAGGAGTTGCTCAGCGAGGCAGAAACCGTATCGCTGCACGTTGACGGCCGACCAGGCAACGCAGGGCTCTTCGGTGCCCAGGAGTTCGCGAAGATGCGACCGCGCAGCCTCTTCCTCAACCTGTGCCGAGGCATCGTGGTCGACCACAATGCCCTCCGTGAACACTTACTGTCCGGGCACATTGCCGGTGCCGCGGTCGACGTCTTTGCCGAGGAGCCGAAGGCAGCCGGTGAGCCCTTCTCCTCCGGCTTGCAGAACCTCCCGAACGTCATCTTGACCCCACATATCGGCGGCTCCACCGAGGAAGCGCAACAAGACATCGGACGATTCGTCGCCGGCAAGCTGCGCGAGTACGCGACGACTGGGACCTCCACCATGTCAGTGAACTTGCCGCAGGTCCAAACCCACGACGCCGGGAGGCGGAGCCGCATCCTGCATGTTCATCACAACGTGCCGGGGGTGCTGGCGACGGTCAATGGCGTCCTTGCCGACTACGGCGTCAACATCGAATCGCAAGTGCTATCGACTCGGGGAGACCTCGGGTACGTGGTGACAGACATCGGCGGCGAGCTGTCGCCTGAGGTGGTCGACAAGCTTAGGGGCTTGTCCGAGACCGTCCGCCTCCGCGCTACCGGCTAAGGGTCTCGAGAGAGCTCGCAGCTGCTCCAGCCATGCTGCGGACTCCTCAGACCCCGCTCGGTTAGCTGCATATGCCACCAGCCGCCCACAAAGTGCGCTCATTGGGCTCATGGACTGCTGATGGTGGCAAGTGCGCGTCGCACGAGTCGTGAGGTCCAGGGAGCGCAGCGGGGATCAGCCTCCAGGTCCTCCAGCGTCCACCAGGACAGTTCCGCATCCTCCACCGCGTTCTCTCTGACCGGTTCGACGCCCGGCGGAAGCTCTGCCGCGTACGTGACGGTCAACACCAGATAGCCGTCGGGGTCGTTGTATGCCTCGCTGTCGAGATACACCAGCGGTATCCCGGTCAGGTCGATGCCGGCCTCCTCAGCGACCTCCCGCTGGACCGTGGACTCGAGAACGCGCTCCGGGCCGTCGCTTTCTTCGACATGGCCCCCGATCAAGCCGATCGTGTCCGGTGCATAGCTGGCGTCCTCGGCCCGTACGTTGAGCAGCCAGCGCCCCTCGCGGTGCAATACCGCGCAAACATTGACCGGGAAGCGAGCCCGTTCGATCATCAGCGTCTGATGCGCCGCACGATGCTGCTGATCACCGATACCGCAGCCAGTGCTCCCAGCACAGGGGGCCCTAAGCGCCGGACTCGAGGCAGCACCATTGTGGCCAGACTGTTGCCCTCCGGACCTGCCGGGACGGGGAGTGCCGGCGGGTGCGGCGCGGACGCCGCGCTGCCATCCGCCGCGCTACTGGCTTCCGACGCATAGTCGGTGTGGGGTGCAGACGCCTTCTGCGCATCCAGAGCACTACGCGTGGTGTCCGCATTTGTGGTTAGTTGGCGATCGGGGTCGGCATTGGTGGTGGGCTGGTGATCAGTGTCCGCATTGGTGGTGGGTTCGCGCCCGGGGACCGCATCGGCGGCTGGTTCAGGCTCGGGTTGTACTGCTTCCTGAGGGTTCGGGGGCAGCGACATCCGCTCTCCGACAGCCTGTTGACGTGCCGGGGCGTGCTCGGCAGCCGTGGCAGTCGCCAACTCTTCTGCACTCGGCAGGTCCCCCAGGCCGGTGGCGAACCTGCCCGAGACGCAGTCGATCAACCGCTGGACCAAGTGATCGCTAGCCTCCTGGATCACGGCCTTGCCGAGCGAGGCACCTTGTCCCGTGAAGTCGGCGGTACTGGTTACCTCCACGTGGGTCTGCGATTCCACCCCGGTGAAGGTCATGGTGACGGTCACCGCGACCGTCCCATGGCCGCGCCGGTCTTTGCCGTGAGCCTGCACGACGATCCGCTGGTCCTCGGGACTGCGTTCGAGGAAGGTGGCGGTTCCCTCGTATTGCAAGGGCGTCGGTCCCAGCTTGATTTTCAGCAGCCCATCAAATTCGTCACCGGCCACTCGAGTCAGCGTTGCCCCGGGAAGACAGGGGGCGATCCGATTCGGGAAGTAGAACGCAGTCCAGGCTTGTTCCACCGATGCCGGCAGAGTGAACCGGTGAGTCAGCCGCATGCCGTCATTGTCCTGGATAGTGCCCGATCATGAGCCGAATCCAGCCGGTCGAAGTTGTGCCAGAACGGCATCGTGGAACCGGCCATTTGTCGCATAGGCTCCCGTGCCCAGCGGCCCGTCGGTCCCGTTGAGGTCGGTGAAGCGCCCACCGGCCTCAATGACGACGATGGCGCACGCGGCCATGTCGTGCAAGGCCAGTTCAGGCTCGCAGGCGATGTCCACGCCGCCCTCGGCGAGCAACATGTATGACCAGAAATCGCCGTACGCACGGGTCCGCCAACAGGAGCGCAGGAGATCGACGAACTCCTGGCCCTGACCCGCATCGACCCAGGGCGAGATCGACGCGTAGCTCAGTGACGCATCTTCGATCCGAGCGATATCGGAGACGTGACATGGCGTCCCCGACATCAAGGACTTGCCGGCGTAGGCACCGCCACCCGCGCTTGCCCACCAACGACGACCCAACGCGGGTGCGCTGACGACGCCGACCACGACCTCGTCGTTGATCATCAACGCGATCAAGGTGGCCCAGACGGGTACTCCGCGGATGAAGTTCTTCGTCCCGTCGATCGGATCGATGACCCATCGCCGAGGTCCCCAGCCCGTGACGGCCAACTCCTCGCCCTGCACCGCATCCCGAGGTCGAGCGCGGCTCAGGGTGCGGCGGAGCGCTTCCTCCACGGCTGTGTCCGCGTCGGTGACCGGCGTGAGGTCAGGCTTCGAGGTGACGTACAGGTCCAGCGCCTTGAAGCGATTCATGGTGATCGAGTCGGCATCGTCGGCAAGCAGGTGGGCGAGGCGCAGATCGTCGGTCAGGCCTCTCCGCAGCGCGCTGTCCGACTGCCCGACGTCGCGCGTTGTCGCAGCGGGGCCAGCCGCCGCGGCCGACGGGGCCTGTCCAGCCGAGCCGCCCCTGGCGCTCGACTGCAGCGAACCGGACATGGCCTTACGCTACTGGCCCGATCCGAGCATCCTGCGGAACGACTCCAACCTCTGGGAAGAAAGTTGCCCTCGCTGGACCGCTTCGTCCAAGGCGCATTCCGGCTCACCGGCGGCATGGCTACAGCCTCGAGGACAGCCGGATCTGATGCTGTCGAGATCAGGAAATGCGGCGATGATTCGATCGGGCCGGACATGGCTGAGGCCGAATGAGCGCACCCCGGGCGTATCGATCACCCACCCGTCCGTACCCGGCAGTCGCAGAGCGATCGCCGATGTGGAGATGTGCCGGCCGCGACCGGTCACCTCGTTGACCTCCCCAATGGCCCGCTTTGCTCCCGGGATCAACGTATTGACCAGGGTCGACTTGCCAACCCCAGAATGGCCGACGAAGACGCTGCGATGCCCGGCTAGCGCCTGCTTCAACGGGTCGAGGTCTGCTCCTGGTCGAGTCACCAGGACTGGCACTCCCAACGGCTCGTACTGTGCCAACAACTCATCGGGGGTTGCCAAATCGGCCTTGGTGAGACACAGCAGTGGTGCGATTCCGGCGTCGAAGCCAGCCACCAGGATGCGGTCGATCATTCCTGTCCGTGGTGGCGGATCCGCGAGCGCTGTCACGATCACCAGCTGATCGGCATTCGCCACGATCGGTCGCTCGTATGGGTCCTCGTCGTCGGCAGTCCTTCGCAAGACAGTTTCGCGATCTTCGACTTGCACGATCCTGGCCAAAGTGCCTTCGTCGCCCGACACGTCACCGACGAGACGGACTCGATCACCGACGATGACACCCGTACGGCCGAGGTGGCGCGACTTGGTGGCCGTTACCGCCCGGTCGTCCACCAGCGTCCGGTAACGCCCGCGATCGACGGTGATGATCATGCCGGTTCGCGCGCCGGAATAGTCGGGGCGGTCCTTGGTCCGCGGCCTCGTGCTCCGACCCCGTCGGTCGAAGGCCTCCTGCTCGTCCCTGCCGAAGCTGCGGGAGGTCACCAGAGGGGAGCACCCTGCTCGCCGGCGTCCTCATCGGCGGGGTCAGGCTGAGACTCCACGATCATGGCATTCCACAAGTCGACGAACTCCGGCATGGTCTTGGCCGTGCAGGTCACGTCGTCCAACTCGACGTCTGGTACGACCAGACCGAGAACCGCGCCTGCTTGAGCCATCCGGTGGTCGGCATACGTGTGCCATATGTCCCCACCGAGCAGTCGGGGATGGATCACCAGCCCGTCCTCGGTCTGACTGGCATGCGCACCCAGCCGGTTGAGTTCGGTCTCCAAGGCCGCCAGCCGGTCGGTTTCGTGGCCACGGATATGGGCGATCCCGCGCAGATGACTGGTCGAGTCCGCGAGTGCAGCCACCGCCGCGACAACCGGTGTCAGTTCCGAGGCACCATGAAGTTCGACATCGACGCCGTGCAGGTGGTACGTGCCTTGCACCTGGAGTTCGCCACCATGCCAGTTGACCTCAGCGCCGAAGCGCTGAAGTATGTCGCGGATCTGCTCACCCGGCTGATACGTGTGCGCCGGCCACCCGGGCACCGTCACAGTGCCCCCCGTCACGGCCGCTGCCGCGAGGAAAGGCGCAGCGTTGGACAAATCCGGTTCGATGGTGACGTCCCGGGCGGCGATACGTCCCGGTCGAACGATCCAGCGGTTGGGCCCGGAGTCGTTGACCTCGACCCCGCGCGCCCGCAGCATGGCCACCGTCATCTCGATGTGCGGCAGCGACGGAATCGGGGGTCCCTCGTGCCGGATGTCGACCCCGTTGGCGTAGCGGGCGCCACTGAGCAACAGTCCGGAGACGAACTGACTTGATTCGGAGGCGTCGAGCGTCACCGGCCCGCCGGCCAGATTGGCGTCCCCGGTCAGCGTGAACGGCAGAGCGCTGCGATCGGTCCGGGCGCCAAGCCTGCGAAGAGCTTCAAGGATGACCTTCATGGGGCGGGCATAGGCCTGTTGGTCGCCATCGAATATCACGGGCCCAGGGGCCAGTGCCGCCACCGGCGGCACGAAGCGCATCACCGTTCCGGCCAACCCGCAGTCGATTCGGCCACCAGCTCGCAGGCGTGAAGGTGGGTCGATTTGCCACCGATTGCCCTGCTCGGTGATCCGGACGCCCAGGGTGCGGAGTGCATCGCGCATCAGCCGAGTGTCGCGGGCGTCTAATCCGTCGATGATCACCGACGGGCCCTCGGCCAGGGCGGCGATGATCAGCGCGCGGTTGGTCTCGGACTTCGAACCGGGAATCGGTACGGTGGCTCGGATCGGTGCGGGCGCACTCGGTGCGGACCATCGCGGTCCGGGTGCGGAAACTTCCGACTGAGTGTCAGACACGTATGCGAGCTGGATAAGGCTGTGGCGTCAGTTCTCGCCGCGCCGAATGTGCTTGTTCCGACGGCGGGTCTTCTCCTGCTTGCCTTGGTCCTTCTTCGCTTTCTTGGCAGCCTTCTCGGCGGCTTCCCCGCGCTGCGCTGCATCCTTGGCAGCCAGCTTACGGGCGTGCTTTAGTTCCTTTGCCGCCTTCTTCTTGGCGGCCCGCGAGCTGGCGACGACCGCACCAACCAGGGCAGCACCGCCGGCCAGGGCCTCATCCGCCACTCCCGTGGTGCTCTTCGCTAGACCGCTGGTGCCCTTGGCCAACGACTTGCGCGCCTTGCGGGTCTCCTTGGCGATCGAGCGCCCACCCTTCTGTGCCCGGTAGGCGAGGCTCGGCTTGCCTTCGGTGTCTCCCGCGGCGAGCAGTACGCTACCGAGCAAGCTGACGTTCTTGAGGAATTGGGAGCGGTCCAGCGCCCGCTCGTCCGGGTCGGTCCGGCTCCAGAACGGGTGCCTCGCCAGGGTGCTCGGTACCAGTGAGCCGGCGAGCATGAGCGCCCCCAGTCGTCGACCCTTCCCGCTGGCCAGCGCGAGACCGCCGACGATCTGCGCTGCTCCATTAGCGCGTACCAGGCTGGCCGTGTTCTCCGGTACGACTGCGGCCACCTGCTGGGGGGCGTACTTCTTGACCAGGGGAACGACGCGGTCGGCCACAGGCTCCGCCGCCGGCACCAGGGGATCAGGATTCCGAACGGTTTTGACGCCGTTCACGATGAAATAGGAAGCGAGCATGGTGCGCGCGCCAGCGCGTAGCAAGGTCATGATCTATTCCTATCGTGCCCTGCGGGGCGGGGAGAGGTTGGGGGCCCAGTGTCACCGGGGTGAGATAACGTCGGTGAACATGTGCGGGCGGTATGCGTCCTCGGCCAACGCCAACGTCTTGCGTATCGAGTTCGATGTCGACGATGTTTTCGACGGGTTACCAGGCCCGGACTACAACGTCGCACCGACGGTTGCCGTGCCCGCCGTGTTCGAGCGCCGGGTCAGGGAGTCGGGTGAGGTTCGGCGGCGTCTTGCACCGCTGGTCTGGGGACTCGTGCCCTCCTGGGCGAAGGACGCCTCGATCGGTTCTCGGCTGATCAACGCCCGGTTGGAGACCGTGGCCGACAAGCCGGCCTTCCGGAAGGCGTTTTCCTTGCGCCGCTGCCTGCTGCCGGCCGATGGCTTCTACGAGTGGTACACACCCGAGGGTGCCCGATCCGCAGGCGCAGGGTCGAGCAAGATCAAGAAGCAGCCGTTCTTCATCCATCGGGCTGACCGCGAGCTGTTGGTGATGGCAGGTATCTACGAGATCTGGCGGGATCCGACCAAGAACCGCGAGGACAACTCCGCATGGTTGCGGACTTGCTCGGTGATCACCACTGAGGCCACCGACGCGGCCGGTCACATCCATGATCGAATGCCGATGGTGATCACCCGCGACGCCATGGCCGCCTGGCTGGATCCTGAACTCACCGATCCGGCGGCTGCGTTGGACCTTCTTGCGGTGACGGAGGCGGAACTGCTTGAGGCGTATCCGGTGTCAACTGCCGTCAACAGTGTCCAGAACAACGATCCTTCCTTGCTGGAGCCAATCCCCGAGGCTGCGCAGGATTCGTCGGCTGATGCTCAAGACACCTTGATCTGATCGATGCCGACCGTGATTGCGCCGGTGGCGACCCCGCAGGGTCCCGGGCGGCTGCTCATCGACGCGGCCAACGATCCGGTGGCGACGCTGGTGCTTGGCCATGGTGCCGGAGGCGGTCCCAACGCGACAGATTTAGACCTTCTCGCCCGACGGATGCCGGAGAACGGAACGACCGTCGTCCGTTTCGAGCAGCCCTGGCGGACGGCCGGTCGGCGCGTCGCGACGCCGCCGGCCAAGCTCGACGAGGCCTGGCTCGCCGCCGTGCACTGGCTGGGAGAGGAGTCCTTGGTGAGAGGCCCCCTCTTCGTCGGCGGTCGCAGTGCGGGTGCTCGGGTCGCCTGCCGGACAGCGGATGTGGTGGGGCCGGCGGGCATCATCTGCCTCGCGTTTCCGCTGCACCTGCCAGGCCGGCCAGAGAAGTCCCGGATCGCGGAGCTGCTTCAGCCGCAGGCGCCTCGGCTGGTCCTCCAAGGCACGTCGGACGCGTTCGGTCGAGCAGCAGAGATCCAGGCGGCCATCAACGAGGCCGCCGGCATCCGGCTAGTCGAGCTGCCTGGTGCAGACCACAGCTTTCGGGTGGCGACCTCGTCCTCTTTCGCGCTGGCCGACCTTCGTGCCGCCCTGCTGAGTGAGGTCACCCGATTCGTCGATGCGCGATTGGGAATACCCTCACCATGAACGCGTTCTTTCAGACATGCCCTTCTTGGTCGACAGCCTGTCGGAGGAATTCCGACCTGTGGGCTCGCCGGTACTCTCTTTCGTGATGAGCATTCCTGCCAGCCCCAGTCCGGCGAACGGCGAAACGGTCGAGTCGGAAGGTCACGCTGAAACTCCTGAGGAGCGTTCCGCGCGGTTCGAAGCCGACGCCCTGCAGTATCTCGACCAGTTGTATGCGGCCGCGCTGCGGATGACTCGCAACCCCGCGGATGCCGAGGACGTCGTCCAGGAAACCTACGCAAAGGCGTTCGCCTCGTTCCACCAGTTCACGCCCGGCACGAATCTGAAGGCCTGGCTCTACCGGATCCTCACCAATACCTACATCAACTCATACCGGAAGAAGCAGCGGGAGCCGCAGATCTCCGATGGAGAGAACGTAGAGGACTGGCAACTGGCAAGAGCCGAGTCACACACCTCCTCGGGGCTGAAGTCGGCGGAGGTGGTGGCGCTGGAGAACCTGCCTGACTCGGATATCAAAGAGGCGCTGCAGCAACTTGCTCCAGATTTCCGACTGGCGGTGTATCTGGCCGACGTCGAAGGCTTCTCTTATAAGGAGATCGCCGAGATTATGGGCACCCCGATCGGCACCGTGATGTCCAGACTCAACCGGGGCCGCAACTCTCTGCGGACGTTGCTGGGTGATTACGCGAAGGAGCGAGGCCTGATGCGAGAGGCAAGTTCAGCATGAGCCACGGAGAAATGTCGTTCGATGACTGCGCAGACGTCGTTCAGCGAGTGTGGGAGTTCCTGGATTCCGAACTTGACGCTGCGTCGGCCCACGCGATTCGACAACACCTGGCCGCGTGCGAGGGATGTCTGGACCGGTTCGACGTCGATCAGGCGTTCAAGTCACTGCTGCACCGCAGCTGCGGCGGTGACGTCGCCCCAAGCCACCTGAGGGCCAAGATCATCACCCAGCTCGACACCTTCCACCAAACCTCCTAGATCTGCGGAACAGAGCAAACATCCGCGACTTGACCGCGGGAGACAGCACAGTTCCGCGGCTTGGTCGCGGGAGACAGCACAGCTCCGCGGCCTGGCCGCCAAAGACAGCACAGCTCTGCGGCCTGGCCGCCAAAGACAGCACAGCTCCGCGGCTTGGCTGCGGGGGAGACAGCACAGCTCGGCGGCTTTGCCGCGGAAGACATCAGAGCCCCGCGGTGCTCGCATCGTCCGGGCTTGCGCCGTCGGGCGTCCGGTCTTGCGCCGTCGGGCGTCCGGTCTTGCGCCGTCAGGCGTTCGGGCGCTTGCCGTGGTTCGCACTCTTCTTCTTGCGGGCGCGTCGCTTCCGGCCACCCTTTGCCATGGACATCCTTTCTGCTCCACCGATCGAGATTCGCTTGTCGTGACCCGGGGAGTGTAGTCCGTCGTTCACCGGCTGGTCACGTCGTCGATCGCGTTCAGTGGATCGGACGGCTCTCGGTGACCACCCGCTCGACGCCCGGATCGCCCAGATCGGCGAAGTAATCCGACTGCTGGGTCAGGTCAGTGCCATTCGACACTCTCGCCGCGCGAAGCAAGGCGGTGACCAGGATCACGACCGCGATGTTGACCACGAAAGCCGTGAGCCCGATGTAACCCGCCTTCCCCAGCACCGGCACTACGGCCAGTGAATTGCCGAACGGCCGGGTGGTGCAGGCCGTGCAGTACCCGTACGCGATCACCGTGCCGTAGATCATGCCGGCCGCCCACCCGGCAAGCAGTGCCCATCGGTGGAACCAGCGGGTGAATAGGCCGAACACGATCGCTGGGAACGTCTGCAGGATCCAGACACCGCCGAGCAGCTGGAAGTTCAAAGCGTTCTGTCTGTCGAGCAGTAGAACGAAGAGCAGCGCCCCGAACTTCGTGATCAACGACACGATCTTGGAGACCTTGGCCTCTTGGGCATCGGTGGCGTCCTGCTTGAGATAGGCCTTGTAGATGTTTCGGGTGAACAGGTTGGCGGCCGCTATGGACATGATCGCCGCAGGGACTAGCGCTCCAATGGCTATTGCGCCGAAGGCGATGCCGGCGAACCAGCTCGGGAATTGATCTTCGAAAAGTTGCGGGATGACCAGCTGCGGGTTCGGCGTGCCGTCCAGGCCGATCGGCTTGGTGCCGGCCTTGATGGCGACGTAACCCAGGAGGGCGAGCAGGCCGAGCAGGAGGGAATAGGCAGGCAGGATTGCGGCGTTCCGCCGTCCGGTGCCCCGGTCCTTCGAGCTGAGCGTCGCGGTCACGCAGTGCGGGTACATGAACAAAGCGAGCGCCGAGCCGAGGGCTAGCGAGGCGTAAGCCCAGTGCGCGGCGGCACCGGGGATGAACACTCCGGTTGGCATCTGGGGATTGGCTGGCGAGGGAGTCGCCATCTTGGCTTGCGCAGCGTCGAAGATGCCACCCCAGCCGCCCAATTTGATCGGCAGGTAGACCACGGCCACGGCGATCACCAGATAGATCAGGCCATCCTTCACGAAGGCAATCATGGCCGGGGCTCGTAGCCCCGAGGAGTAGGTGTAGGCGGCCAGTACGGCGAAGGCGATCAGCAGGGGAAGGTCCGCGGCAAGCACGCTGCTCCCGCCCAGTCCAGTCACCTCCAGGACGGCTTGGATGCCGACGAGCTGTAGCGCGATGTAGGGCATCGTGGCCAAGATGCCGGTGATGGCCACGGCCAGACTCAAGCTTCGAGTGCCGTACCGACCTTGGACGATGTCGGCGGTGGTCACGTAGCCGTGCCGGTGTGCCACCGACCACATCCGGCCGAGGAAGAAGAAAATGATCGGATACAAGACCACCGTGTACGGCACTGCGAAGAAGCCCGAGACTGCTCCGGTCGCCCACATCGCCGCTGGAACGGCAATGAAGGTATAGGCGGTATAGAGGTCGCCACCCAGCAGGAACCACGTGGTGATCGTGCCGAAGCTCTTGCCACCCAGGCCCCACTCGTGCAGGGAGTCCAGGTCGCCACTACGGCGCCAGCGCGCGGCCTGGAAGCCCATCACGGTGACCACCGCGAAGAGGATGATCAAGATGATCAATGCCACCCAGTTGATTCCGGTCATCGGGCGTCTCCCTTGGGGCGCGGGCGCTGCTCAGGATGGACCCGCAGGTAGGCGGCCCGCTCCCGCTTCAGCAGCCAGTAGCTGAGTCCACATAGACCGGCGGCGATGAACACCCACGCCAGCTGGTACCAGTAGAAGAAGGGGAAGCCGAAGAACCGCGGCTCTGCCTGATCGTAGGTCGGTACCAGAAGCGGTACCACGATGGCAATCAGCAGGATCACCGCCACGATGTACTTGGTGGGAGTCAGCCGCCACCGAGGGTCAGTGGGATCCAGATTCGGATCCCTGCCGCCCCCCTCTGGGCGGCCTGTCCGCGCGTTGCTCATGTCTAGCCTTTCCGGTCGGGCCACTGGATCGTGTGGCGCTGCTTCGCACGTTATTAGGGTTGGAACATGCCGTCCATGTCGGAGGTCGTCGGTCAGCACACCGATCTCTCCGAAGCCGAGCGGGAGTGGCTCTGGCTGCTGGTCTCGGAGTGGCAGCTGTTCGCTGATCTGTCGTTTTCCGACCTGGTGCTGTGGGTGGCCGACCACGATGAGAACGTCTTTTGGGCGGCGGCGCAGATCCGGCCGACAACCGGTCCGACAGCGCTGCTCGATGACGTGGTGGGTGACGTGATCGCCTACGCACCAGAACATCTGGTATCGCAGGCGTTCGGCACCGGTGACATCGCGCGAACCAGCGACGGGAAGTTGTCGGCCGGGCTGCCGGTTGATAGCCACGCCATTCCGGTCAAAGTGGGCGGCCGGGTCATTGCGGTGGTGGAGCAGCACACCAGTCTCCTGGGTGTGCGGGCGCCGAGCTCCTTGGAGCAGGCATACCTCGGCACTGCCGCCGAGCTCGCCCGGATGATTACTGCCGGTGCTTTTCCGATGCCCCGTGATGCGACCGTCTTGGCGTTCAGTCCGCGAGTCGGGGATGGATTCATTCGGATCGATGTCAGCGGATGTGTGCAGTACGCGAGCCCCAATGCCTTGAGTGCTTATCGGCGTCTCGGTCTGATCGGGGACCTGGTCGACGACCACCTACCGACCTTGACGGCCGCGCTGCTGCCCGCCGGTCGGCGACCGGTGGAAGATTCGATCGCCTCCGTGCTGTCGGGACGTAACGCACGACGGACGGAGTTGGTGGCTGGTGATGCTCATCTGATGGTCCGCGTCATCCCACTGATCAACGGGGCGGAGCGCCTCGGGGCCATCGTGCTGTGTCGCGACGTAAGCGATCTGCGGCGCAAGGAGCGCCAGCTGGTGACCAAGGACGCGACTATTCGGGAGATCCACCATCGGGTGAAGAACAATCTGCAGACGGTGGCCGCCCTGCTGCGCATGCAGGCGCGCCGCATCTCGTCAGCCGAGGCACGGGTTGCACTCACCGATGCCATGTCCCGCGTGGCTGCGATTGCGATCGTCCACGAGACGCTGTCCCAGACATTCGACGAGACGGTTGAGTTCGACCGGGTTGCGGACAGCCTGCTGCGGATGGTGGGCGACGTCGCGGCCTTCGAAGGCGGCGTATCTGCAGTACGACGGGGCAGTTTCGGGGTGGTCTCGGCCGACGTGGCCACGAGCCTGGCGATCGTCCTCACGGAGCTGTGTCAGAACGCGGTCGAGCATGGGCTGGCCGACACCCCCGGCCAAGTGCGGGTGCTGCCGTCCTTGGCGGACGGCAAGTTGCGGGTGGAGATCAGCGACGACGGTCGCGGCCTACCGCCGGGCTTCGACTGGCGCCAATCACGCAGCCTGGGCCTGTCCATCGTCGACACGCTGGTAGGGGAGATGGAAGGCAGTTTCGAACTTGGCCCACAACCCGAGGGCCCGGGTACGAGGGCGATCGTTGAAATCCCAGTTTGACGATGTGCGTGCGGTGCCCTTTTCTCTCCCTAATCGGCGGCCACATCGGAAACTGCAGCCCAGTACGAACGGCTTGGCCCCTTCGACGGGCCGAGGGATGCCTCCGCGGCTCGACGTCGAGTGGTCAAGGACAGTGAAACGCCGGGGCCATGGACCCCGGCGTTCTCGGTGCTGCTGGATGGGGAGTCTCGGCTAAGCGGTACGAATCCTCGCTCGCGCGGCGCGGCGCTTCAGCGCCCGGCGTTCGTCCTCACTTAGACCGCCCCAGACACCATGATCCTGACCTGCTTCCAGCGCCCACTGCAGGCATGCGTCTCTAACGTCGCATCGCCGGCAGACCTGCTTGGCCTCTTCAATCTGGAGGAGGGCCGGGCCAGTGTTCCCAATCGGGAAGAACAACTCCGGATCCTCATCCAGACAGGCGGCCCTATTCCGCCAATCCATGGCGTACCCACTCCTAACTTTGCTATCCCCAGGCCCCGGTGAAACGACCCCCGAGAACCGGGCAAATCAAGGGTCCTCTACACTGAGGCGCTCAACCTGTCCAAGACTTTCAAGTATCGACAGGCAATACAAGAGTTTCGAGCGTTGGCTCCCTCACATTCTGATCGGGCTGCCCGAGCCCTCTGCTTGACTGGCTGAGCTTGAAAACCTTTACCCAGCGGTGTCCGCTGTCAATCAGGTTTCCGGGTGCCAGGATTTCGCCTCGTACTGTGTGAGGGTGGCCGTCGTTCGACCAAGCAGTCGCCCACTGGCGCTGGCTGCGGTGCTGGTCGCGGTCGAAGCGGCCGCCGCAATCGTTTTCGGCGCTTCTGCCGCGATGAGCACGCATCGCAACCGTGTTTTTGTGGGAGCCGGTACGGCGGTGTTGATGGCGAGCTACGGAGCGCTGCTGGCCTCGACGGCGTGGGGCCTCTGGCGCGGCCGGCGGTGGAGCCGGGGTCCGACGATCGCTACCCAGCTGATCCAACTCCCGGTCGCGTGGAGCTTCGTCGGCGGTCAGACAACCTGGCTGGCGCTACTGCTGGGCACGGTGTCCGTTCTCACATTGATCTGCCTTCTCGTGCCGTCGTCGACGGCCCTCTTCGCTGGTTCGGCGCCACGATCGCCCGAACTCTAAGTACTCGGTGGGATGATCGAGCTGGCCAGTTCGACGTCGTGCTGGGCGACCACCTCGGCCTCGTGCTTCACCCGGCTCAGGAAGGCCTTGGTGCGCTCCTCGCGCGGATTGAGCAGCACCTCCTTGGGCGGCCCCTCCTCGACCACGGACCCCTGATCCATGAAGATCACCCGGTCAGCGACCTCGCGTGCGAACGCCATCTCGTGGGTGACCACGATCATGGTCGTGCCTTCTTCGGCGAGAGTGCGCATCACGCTGAGCACCTCGCCCACCAGCTCCGGATCAAGTGCGGAGGTCGGCTCGTCAAAGAGCATCAGCTCCGGTTTCATGGCCAGCGCTCGGGCGATCGCAACCCGCTGCTGCTGACCGCCCGAGAGCTGAGAGGGATAGAAGTCGGCCCGCTCGGCGAGGCCGACCATCTCAAGCAACTGCAGGGCCTCTTGCCTCGCGACGCTACGACTCAGTCCCTTGACCTTCACCGGTGCTTCCATGACATTGCCTACGGCTGTCATGTGTGGAAACAGGTTGAAGCGCTGGAAGACCATGCCGATCCGAGATCGCTGCCTGGCAATGTCCTTGTCCTTGCGGACGTGCAGCTTGCCGTTGCGATCTTCGACCCCGATCAGTTCACCTCCGACCCAGATACGACCGCCAGTCAGACTCTCCATCTGATTGATCAACCGGAGAAAGGTCGTCTTGCCGGAGCCGCTGGGACCGAGCAGGCAGACCACCTCCCCCGAGTCAACTTCGAGGTCGATGCCTCGAAGAACGTCGTGGTGACCGAAGGACTTGCACACATTGACAGCCCGTACGAGATGGTCACTCTCAGTGGTGGTGCTCACTTTGACTCCCCAACCGCTAGAGCGCTGGCGGCAGTGGTTGTCTGCGGGCCGGCTGTCGTGCCGAAGCCGCGTCCGAATCGCTTCTCCAGATAGGACTGACCGACCATCAGCACGCTGGAGGCAATCAAGTAGTACAGCGTTGCCGCGATCAGCACTGGGAACGTTTGGTACGTGCGCGCCCCGATGGCCTGCAGTTGGAAGAAGAGCTCGTTGCCGACCGGAATGGCGATCAACAGTGAGGTGTCCTTCAACATGGCGATCGTCTCGTTGCCGGTCGGCGGGACGATGACCCGCATTGCCTGGGGCAGCACGACTCGTCGCATCGCCTTGGATCTGCTCATGCCCAGAGCCTCGGCCGCCTCCATCTGGCCCTTGTCCACGCTGAGAATGCCGGCTCGGGCGATCTCAGCCATGTACGCCGCCTCGGACGCGGCCAGCCCGATGATCCCGCCCGCGATTCCGACGAAGATCTGGTTGGCGTCGAAGGTCCCGATGCGCCAGTCGCCGCTCAATCCCAACCATTGGATGATCTTCCAGTCGAACGGCACACCCAGCGACAGACCCTCGGTGAACAAGATTCCGAGAGCCCCCATGATCGTGAGCAGCACATAGCGGGGAATGGCCCGGAAGAACCAGGTGTAGAGCCAGGAGACACCCCTGAGGACGGGGTTGTCGGACAGCCGCATGATCGCGAGTATCACGCCGATCGTGACACCGAAGATCATCGAGAAGATCGTGACGAGAATCGTGCCTTTCCAGAAGCCCTCGATCACCGGGTTCTGGTTCATCGCCTGCAACACGAATGACCAGTGAAATGCCGGGTTGAAGATCAGCATGTTGAGGAACATCAACGCCACCACGGTGATCACGGCAATGGCAACCCACCGCCATGGGTGGCGGACTGGCTTCGCGTGGATCGGACCCGGCCGCTCCTCGCCGACGGCCGGGGGCTCGGTCATTGTGGCAGTCATGGGTTCACGGCGAAATCGGTGATGGCGCCTTGCTCGACGCCCCACTTCTCGAGCGCCGCCTTGTAGCTACCATCGGCATTCATTTGGTTGAGCGCCTCGACGATGGCCTGGCCGAATTCGGTCTGGTCCTTGGGAATGACGATGCCGTAAGGGGCGGCATCGTAGATGTCACCCACAGTCTCGAGTTTCCCGTTCGTCTGTTTCACCGCGTAGGCGACGATCGGTGAGTCAGCGAGCATGGCGTCCGCCTTGCCGCTCACCACGGCGTTGGTGGCCTGGTCCTGGAGCTTGTACTTGAGAATGTTGATCTTGGTGGACCCGCATTTCTTCTGCCGGACTGGTAGGTCGTCGGTGTCCTGCACGGTGTTGGCTTGGACAGCAACGGTCTTGCCGCAGGCGTTGTCCGGATCGACACCCTTCGGGTTGCCCTTAGCGGTCGCCCACTGGCTGCCGGCTTTGAAATAGCTCACCATGGTGACCTGCTGCTTACGCTCGTCGTTGATAGTGAAGGACGAGACCCCCATGTCGTACTTCTTGCCGAGGACACCGGTGATGATGGTTCCGAAGTCCGCGCTCTGCCACTCGGTCTTGACGCCGAACTTCTGCGCCACCGTGTTGAACAAGTCGACCTCGAAGCCCTCAACCGTCTTGCCGTCGGCCGCCAAAAACTCGTTCGGCGGATAGCTGGAGTCGGTCCCGATCTTGATGACACCGGCGCTCTTGATGCTCTCCGGCAGCTTGGCGGTCAGATCGGCGTTGACGCTTGCGGAGGGAGCAGAGGCGTTGGTGCCCTCCGCCGCGGGTTCGCCGCCCAGGGAATTGGAGCCACAGGCGCTCAGCGCCAAAACTCCCGCCGCGGCGACTGCCAGTCCACATCGAATCCGTACGTTCACAAGTCCTCCTTCTCGACCCGGGCAGCTGGAGGCCCGAGTGACTAGTTGGCCCGGACAGGGGTTGGTCACACCCGATTTCGAAATACTGACACGGTAAGAACGCGTCGCAGAGTGTCCGAGGGCGTTCGGAACCTGATTGCAACTCCAGACTTGACGTTACCGCGATCGTCCGGCGCCAGCAGACGGAACGGCGATGAACGCAGCGGGGGCTCTGAACCCAGCGTTCGCGAAGGCGGTCGTGACTTGGTGCAAGACGCCACCAAACTCGCCGGCGGGAATCAACGCCAGAATGCAGCCGCCAAACCCTCCTCCCGTCATCCGTGCACCCAGCGCCCCCGCCCGTCTCGCGGTTTCGACCGCGAGGTCCACGGTGGGCACCGTGATCTCGAGGTCGTCTCGCATGGAGGTGTGGGAAGCATCCAGCAGCGGGGCAACGTCGGCGAGCCGGCCTGCTTGCAAGGTCTCCGCCGCCTCAACGACCCGGGCATTCTCGGTGACGACGTGTCGTACTCGTCGGCGCATCACCGGATCTGGCAGCTCGGCCAGCGCCGCATCCAGGTCCGTCACGTCCCGAAGGGCGCCGACTCCAAGCAGTCGTGACGCGTCTTCACAGCTGGTCCGCCGGATCGCGTACTCGCTGTCCACCAGGGCATGCGGTGTCCTGGTGTCGAGCACCATCAGCTCCAGCCCAGCAGGATCCAGGTCCATCCTCACCTGCCGGCTGTCTAGGGTCCGACAGTCGAAGAACAGCGCATGACCGGGCGTACACAGGGTGGACGCAGCCTGATCCATCAGCCCCGTGGGCGCACCGACGAATTCGTTTTCGCAGCGGCGCGCCAGCTTGGCCCGCTGTAGCGGGTCGATGCGTAGGTCGTTGAGGTCGGCCAGGGCGCTGACCGTGGCACACTCCAGCGCCGCCGAGGACGACAGCCCAGCACCGAGCGGAACGTCAGAGGTAAGCACCAGGTCGGCGGGGCGAATCTCATGGCCAGCCTCCGCAAGTGCCCAGACCACCCCGGCGACGTACGCCTGCCAGCCGGACATGCCCGGCACGAGGTCATCCTCCGTGAACATCGTCGACTCACCGTTGGTCAGGGAAGTCACAGTCCATCGGCTGTCCGGACGAGCGGCGGCGGCCATCGTGACCCGCTGGGCCAGCGCAAAAGGTAGGACAAAACCATCGTTGTAATCGGTGTGCTCCCCGATCAGATTGACCCGTCCGGGCGCTTCCCAGACGCCGGCAGGATCGTGCCCATGCTGCTCGGCGAAAGCCCGAGCAACCAGATCGACGTCCTCGGCGCTCATATGTGCACCCTAGCGACGAACCCTGTCTGGGCCTGGACATGTCGATCATCTCCGGGCCGTCGACAAGACCAAGACGGTGGTTGTCGAGGCAGTCCCTGAGCTCCCCTGAAGGCCAACCTGCCTACGCTGAGGTCGTGATCGCTGCGTACGCCGCGGGTATGGATTCCTCGGATCCGCTGAAAGGACTCCGGGTGGGGGAGATCGACGCGCCGGCGACGCCACCGGGCTGGGTCGATGTCACGGTCAAGGCGGCCGCGCTGAATCACCACGACGTCTGGTCACTACGGGGCGTCGGCTTGGCGTCTGACCGGCTCCCGATGATCTTGGGCTGCGATGCCTCCGGTGTCACGTCCGAGGGACGCGACGTCGTCATTCACGCAGTGATCAACGATCCGGATTTCGTCGGCTCGGACGGTACCAATGATCCGGAGAGGTCGCTGCTGTCCGAGCGGTATCCGGGAGTCATGGCCACCCGCGTCCGGGTGCCGCAGGCCAACCTGATCGACAAGCCGCCGGAGCTCTCGTTCAGCGAGGCGGCCTGCTTGCCGACGGCATGGTTGACCGCCTACCGGATGCTGTTCACCCAGTCCGGTCTTCAGCCGGGCAATACGGTTCTCGTGCAGGGAGCGGGCGGCGGCGTCGCCACGGCGCTGATCGTGCTGGCCCACCAGGCCGGATTCCGAGTTTGGGTGACGTCGCGGAGCGGTAGCCGTGCGGCTCGAGCCGTTGATCTTGGTGCTTCCCAGTCATTTCCCTCAGGTGCCCGTCTCCCGGAGCGAGTCGATGCGGTGATGGAGACCGTCGGTGCGGCGACCTGGTCGCATTCCATCAACGCCCTGAAACCCGGTGGAACCTTGGTGATCTGCGGCGCCACCTCGGGCGACAACCCGTCGAAGGTCGAGCTGACCAAGATCTTCTTCAAGCCACTCCGGGTGATCGGGTCCACCATGGGCACCCGTGACGAACTGATCACGCTGACCCGGATGCTCGCGGCCACCGGGATCCGGCCAGTGATCGACCGGACGCTGCCGCTGGCCGAGGCGCGCGAGGGGTTCGCCGCCATGATCAACGGTGACGTCTTCGGGAAGATCGTCTTCGTACCATGAGCATCGACGGGGTGACCTATCGACCACCGACGCTGGACGATGTCCCCGCTGCTGCGGACTGTCACCTCGAGTGCTGGCGGGAGGCATACTCAGACTTGCTCCAGCCCGCGCGTCTCGCCGAGCTCCTGACTATCAACCGGTTTCTCGAGATGTGGCGGGAGAGGGTCGCCGGCGGGCGCGCGGTCACGATTGCGGTCCAAGGGCCAAGCGTGATCGGTTTCGCGGTAGCCGGCCCTGCCTCCGAAGCGGGGGTCGACCTCCGGTTCCAGCTGAACGCCATCAACGTCCGGAAGGCGTACTGGGGAACTGGTGTCGGTCAGCGCCTCCTCGATATCACCGTCAGCGAGCGCGATGCCTTTCTCTGGGTCTTCCGTGACAACGCCCGAGCGCGTGCGTTCTATCTGCGAAACGGCTTCAGACCGGATGGCGCGGAGCGCGTGGAGCCGTTCTTCGGGCCGGTCGAGATCCGCATGGTGAGGTGTGCTGCGCCCGCGGAG
>DATFQP010000366.1:0-3654 GCA_035264145.1 Propionibacteriaceae bacterium | reverse complement strand
ACTCGGGGAACGCGGTTAGGGTCGAGTGAACCAGCAGGGTCGGCACTCCGCTCTGCAGCGCCGCGACCAGTCCCGCAGTGGCTGGTTCGGAGAAGCGCTCTGGGCCGAACCAGCCGATGTTCACGACCAGCAGCGCGGGCGCCGGGGTGCTCGCGAGCAAGGCCAGACCGGCGTCCGCGTCCTCGCAGACGGTGACACCGTACCCCCGTTTCTGGAGGATCTCGGTCAGCGCCGCCGAGGTGTCGGCGAAGGGGTGCCAGGGATCGCCGAATCTGGGCGCCGCCAGACACGAGCAGGGCGTCAGTTGATGTCATGCTCCTAGCCTTTCTCACATCTCATCACAGCAGAGGCGCCCCGAACAGCCGTGGCAGTACGCGCCCGGTCCCTTGGTGTGCACAGGCATCCGGGTTGCCAGATGCACAAGGAGAGCCACGACCGAAGGAGTGACGTGGTCCGGTGGTAGGCGGAGCAAGGGGCAGCAGGATGGACCGGTTCTCGGTCACAGGGCTATTCAACCCAGTCTCCAGCCTCGAGAGACGCGAATACCGGCTGTCTCAAGCGCTACATCGCCCGCGAGATCTACGCGGCGCTGCCCAGACCTAGCTCGCCATCACCAACCGTTCTGGCGATCCCCGAACCCACCACTCCATCGGTGTGATCTTCAAAGCAGCTGCTCCCACCACCGCTGAACAGTGCGACCCGCAGCCGGAGTCAAGGCTGGCCGCAGGCCACCCGAAAGGGCCCGGCCTGGACGCCGGCGAGGACCGTGCCATCCTGGCGGGCCCCGGGGAGCAGCTCATGCCGCACCACAGTCGCAACTCAAGTCCGCGGTCAATCGAGAACACACTGGACCTTGACGAACATAGGAGCATCTGTGACTACGACAGCGAAGGTGCAGGTACGCCGGGTATACGACGAACCCGAAGACAGCGACGGTGCCCGGGTTTTGGTAGACCGGATCTGGCCGCGGGGCATGACCAAGGCCAGGGCAGCACTCGACGAGTGGTGCAGTGATGTGGCCCCGTCCACGGAGCTGCGCAAGTGGTACAGCCACGACCCTGCAAAGTTTGAGGAGTTCACGCGCCGTTATGGTGCCGAGCTGGAACAAGCCGAGCGAGCTCAAGCTCTGCAACACTTGCGAGACCTGGCCGCTGACGGCCGTCTGACCTTGCTGACTGGCAGTAAAGCTGTCGACATCAGTGAAGCCGCGGTGCTCGCCGCCATCTTGAGTCGGTGAGATAAACGGTGATCCCCAACGGCTGAGTCAGGAGTCCGTCGAAAGGGAAGAAACCATCAGCGGCAGCGCGGCGCAAGCGGGCGGTCAAGGTGATGATCAGCCCGGGCACCGACAGGCGGCCTCGATGCGATCCTTTGTCCAAAGGCCCCTATGAGTGGTGAAAGCTGCGGTGTCCGAAGTGATCACCGCGTGGTCGGATGGTGGCGGTGGGGAGCTCGCCCGGGTGGTTGAGTCGGTCTGGGGCCTAGCGGCGGCAGGTCGGGGATTGCACAGGTTGCTGATTGGTCCATGGACACATCGACTAGTTGACCGTGGTGGAGGAGCTGCAGGGGCTTGCCGTCGTCGAGTGAGTAAGTGGCTGCCGCGCTGCTGACCTCAACGCGTAGCGTTCGTCCGGCCAGGTGCAATCCGAATGCGAGCCGGGTCAGGGCGGGCGGCAGCCGGGGCGCGAAGCTGAGCGCAGCGTTTGTGTGCCGCATCCCGCCGTAGCCGGCCACCAGAGCGGTCCAGATCCCGCCCAGCGACGCCATGTGTAGGCCATTGGTGGTGTTGTGTTCGAGGTCGTCGAGGTCCATCAGGGCAGCCTCGGCTAGGTAGTCCTCGGCCAGGTCGAGGTGACCGATCTCTGCCGCGATGACCGCCTGCACGCATGCGGATAGGGAGGAGTCCCGGACCGTCAGCCGCTCGTAGTAGGCGAAGTTGCGCGCCTTTTGCTCCTGGGTGAACGCGTCGGAGCGCAGCTGCATGGCCAGTACCAGATCCGCCTGTTTGACCACCTGTTTGCGGTAAAGGTCGAAGTAGGGGAAGTGCAGCAGCAGCGGGTACTGCTCGGCCCGGGTGTTGGCGAAATCCCAGACCTCGTGGCAGGTGAATCCGTCGGCCTGGGGATGGACTCCCAGGGTCTGGTCGTACGGAATGACCATGCTGGCGGCTGCCTCGCGCCAGCTGGTCATTTCTTCGTCGTCGACGCCGAGCTCTGTGGCACGGTCGCTGTGCCGCGCGGCCGCCTCCGCTGCCGCGAGCAGGTTCTCTTGCGCCATCAGATTCGTGTAGACATTGTTATCGGCAACGGCACTGTATTCGTCGGGGCCGGTGACTCCGTCGATCCGGAAGCGGCCGTTGCTGTCCTGGTGGCCGAGCGAACGCCACAGCCGGGCGGTGTGCACGAGCAGGTCCAAGCCGATCGTCTGCTCGAAGGTGGTGTCGTCGGTGGCGCGAACGTATCGGACCGCAGCACCGGCGATATCTGCGTTGACATGGAATGCGGCCGATCCTGCAGGCCAGTAACCGGAGCATTCCTCCCCGCGGATGGTGCGCCACGGGAACGCCGCGCCGTTGAGCCGTAGCTGCCGGGCCCGCTCGATCGCCATGGGCAGCGTGCTGTGGCGCCACCGGAGGGCGTGGGCGGCCGCGTCCGGTGCGGTGTAGGTCAACACAGGCAGCACGAAGGCCTCGGTGTCCCAGAACGCGTGCCCGTCATACCCAGGCCCGGTCAGCCCTTTCGCCGCGATGGCTCTTCCCTCCGCGCGCGCGCCGGCCTGCAAGATGTGAAACAACCCAAAACGCACGGCCTGCTGTATTTCGCTATCGCCAGTGAGCTCGACATCCGCGCATGCCCAGAACTTGTCGAGGTAGCTGCGTTGCTCCGCCAGCAGCCCCTCCCAACCGGTCTGCATGGCAGCGGCCAGCGCCGCATCGGCCTGGTCGCGAACTGCCGGCAACGATCGGGAACCTGACCACCCGTACGAGACGACCTTGACGAGCCGCAGCCGCTGCCCGGGTTCCAAAATGGTGGACACCATCGTCCGTGCCAGGTGGGGGAAGCTTTCGGCCTGCACCAGGGTGCCGGGCGGCCCATCGACGACGTGGTCCATCACTACGGCCACTATCAGGGCACTTTCTCGGGTGGAATGCACTAAACCAGCGCGTGCGCCCCGGGAGGCGTCGGCCTGTTCGACCAATGGCGCCGTCAACACCGCAGTCCCTCTCGGATCCTTGCCGGGCACGGGAAGCTGCTCATTGGCGACCAGCTCGGACTGCACCACGATCCGCGTCGTCTGGTTGACCGGCTCCACCTCATAGCAGATCGCCGCGATCGAGCGCTGCGTCAAAGACACCATTCGGGTTGAGCTGACCTTGATCGCAGAGCCCGCCGGCGAGACCCACTCGGCCTGACGGCCCAATACCCCGGCCCGGAAATCGAGGCAGCGTTCATGGGACCGCAGTTCACCGTAGCGAACATCGAACGGTTCGTCGTTGACCAGCAACCGCATGACCTTGCCGTTGGTCACATTGATGATCGTTTGCCCGGACTCGGGATTGCCGTAGCCGCGTTCCGCATACGGTAACGGCCGGATTTCGAAGACACCATTGAGATAGGAGCCCGGCAAGCCGTACGGCTCACCCTCGTCCAGATT
>DATFQP010000365.1:0-5186 GCA_035264145.1 Propionibacteriaceae bacterium | reverse complement strand
CCCTGGTCAGGTGACACTTACAGTCGGTGGAGCTAAGGGGACTCGAACCCCTGACCTTCTCGTTGCGAACGAGACGCGCTACCAACTGCGCCATAGCCCCGCGGAGACCGGCAGGGCCGATCAGCATCGAGACTTTACCACTTCAGGCGGTGGCGGCCTGTTGTGTTTCTGCCAGCTCATCGCCGGCCGGCGCCACCGGCTCAGCCTCGGCGGCAGGCGGCGCGTCGGCTGTGACAGGCACTTCAGCGCTTGATGCCGAGGCCACCACAGGCCCGGACAGATCGATCGTTCGTACGGTCCTGGGAGCCAGGGGTTTTGAGACGTACGTCGGCATCGTGATGGGCACGGGATCCCAGAGCGCTCCGGACGTCATCACTTCGGGTTTCTCCGTCTTGACGGCCTGCCGAGCGCCCTTACTCGACACCTCCTGACGGCTCAGGAAGACGGTCTGCTCCTCGCTCCCGCGCCGAATCGTGCGATAGCGCGCGTCGAGGCTCCCGCCCATGCTCTGAACGCTGATCCGTGCGACGACAACGAAGATCAATAGCAGGCCGCCCGGAATGGCGGCAACCCACCAGGGAAGCAGCCCGACGGCACAAACGCCCAGCGTTGCACTCAGGACCGCCATCAGGCCCAGTAGTACGCGCCGCCGCCGTGAGGCCGCCAGCCGCTGCAACCGACGAAGCTCAGCAACCGCAGCCCGCCGAGTCTGTGGAGTCGACACCTCGAAGGTTTGAATCTGTTCAAGATCCTGATTCAGCAAGGGTGCCGCGCCCGTACGGACGATCCGCATCGAGTCGGCAAATCGATTGTCGAGCTCGGGCTCGTCGATCTGCTCGTCCTCCCGATGGCGAACGAAGTGAGGTACGAGATAGGCCAGCCAGGCGATCGCAATCGCACCAAAGATCACACCCGTCGTCCCCACACCCAGACCGTATGTGTCGGCCGCACCAACTCAGGCGATCCTGATCGGTGTGTCGCAAGAAACAGATGTGACAGAAGGGATGCGTTAGTGCGGCCGAAGGTTGTCCCAGCGACGCACCAAGCCCTCCGGCACCTCCTCGGCGTTGAGGGCGAAGACCAAATGATCACGCCAGTCGCCGTCGATGTGCAGATAGCGCGGGCGCAGGCCCTCCGGCCGGAACCCCAGCTTGGCCACAACCCTCAGGCTCTTGGTGTTCTCCGGCCGGATGGCGATCTCGATCCGATGCAGCCTCATCACGTCGAAGCAGTAGTCCACCGCCAGGGCGACCGCCGTAGGGATGATCCCCCGTCCGGCGTAGCGCTGGTCAATCCAGTAACCGATCTGTCCCCACGACGCCGAACCGCCGACGATGCCGCTCACGGTCAGCTGACCGACGAGTTGTCGCTTGCCGCCCTCACCAAGATCGTAGAAGACCAGCCACGGCAAGGTCCGACCAGCCTTCGCCTGTTTGGTCAGGGTTCGAACCAACCCTGCGTACGACGCTGGGCCCACCTCCGAGTTCGGCGGCAGAGTAGCCTCCCATGGCCGCAACCACGTCACATTGGCGGCCCGCACCCGATCCCAACTCGCGCGGTCGCGAATCCGGATCGGCGCGAGCTCCACCGGACCATGGCGCAGAGTGACCGGCCATTGATGGCGGCGGAAGACGGTCTGGGGTCGTGAACTCCAGCTGTCCACCCCACCGCTCACCTCAGTGATCTCCTCCATGGAGCTGGCTCACAGCATGCCGGAGCATCGGTCCCAGCACGGCCATTCCGTCCCGAGCCGCACCCGCCGATCCCGCCAAGTTGATGATCAATGTCTTTCCGGCAGTTCCGGCGACTCCGCGACTGAGCGCTGCGGTCGGTACCCCATGATCGACGCCATAACGGGCGATCTCCGTGGCTAGCTGTGGAATGTCGCGCTCGATTACCGACCGGGTTTGTTCAGGCGTGTGATCGTTCGGATGAAGGCCCGTGCCGCCAGTAGTGATCACCACCGCATGCTCCGCGGCCACAGCGGACCGCAGCGCCGCACCCACTTCGTCACCGTCGGGCACGACCAACGGCTCGGTCACCTCAAACCCGAGATCGCGCAGGCCGTCGAGGATGATCAGCCCGGACGTGTCCGCATAAACCCCGGCCGCTGCGCGCGTCGAGATCGTGATCACCTGCGCCGTCTCGGTCACTCGAGCTTGTCTCCCTCCGGCCGCCTCCAGTCACCGCTGCGCCCTCCGGACTTGGCCAACACCCGGACGTCGGTGATCACCGCCGCACGATCGATTGCCTTGATCATGTCGATCACCGCCAGGCCCGCCACAGATACGGCGGTCAGCGCCTCCATCTCCACACCCGTGCGTTCGGCGGTCTTCACCATCGCCGTCAGCTCGACCCCGGAGTCCACCACCTCGGCGGTCACGTCGACGCCGCTGAGGAATAGAGGGTGGCATAGCGGGATGAGGTCCGCCGTTCGCTTCGCCGCCATCACACCTGCGATGCGTGCTACGGCCAGAGCGTCACCCTTGGGTACTGAACCGTCTCGCAGTGCAGCAACGCATTGGGGGCTGACCAGCACGCGCGCCGCCGCGGTGGCCGTCCGGACAGTCACATCCTTGGCGCTGACGTCCACCATCCGCGCCTCACCGGTCGAACTGAGGTGTGGAAACCGCGACTCGGTCACGACGACTCGTCGAGCAGCCAGACGTCGAGGTCCTGCCCCGCGGCCACCGCCTCCATCTCCGCAGACAGGATGACCAAAGCGTTCGAGCGCGACAGGTCGCCGAGCAGGTGTGAGCCGTGTCCGCCGGCCAACTCCACCCGGCGCGTCCCGTCGTCGTCGGTGCGCACGATGCCCCGTGCCAGTTGCAATCGACCAGGCACTGATGCCATCGCATGTGAGGCCTGGCAGCGGACGGCCGGCCGCAGGTACGGCTTGGCGCCCATCAGCTTGCGAATCGCGGGCCGCGCGAACGCCTCGAACGACACGAAAGCACTGACCGGATTGCCGGGCAGCATGATCATCGGCACCCGGTCCTCACCGATCAACCCGAAGCCTTGCGGCTTTCCTGGTTGCATGGCCACCTGAGCGAAGTCGCATGAACCCATCTCCGGCATTACCGCCTTGACGATGTCGTAGTCGCCCTGGCTGACCCCGCCGGTAGTCAAGATCAGATCCGCCCGGATCAGCTGATCGGAAATCAGTTGCTTGAGGGCTGCGCGATCGTCCCCCACTTGGCCCACCCGGAAAACCTGCGCACCGGCTGCCTTGGCGGCGGCGGCGAGCAGGTAGGAGTTGGAGTCGAAGATCTGCTGCTCATCGCTGAGGGACAGCCCCGGATCGACCAGCTCGGTCCCCGTGGCGATCACCACCACTCGCGGTCGTGGCCGAACCAGCACCTTGTCCAGCCCGACGCCCGCCAGCAGGCCAATGGCTCGCGCTCCCAGCTGGTCACCAACGTGGAACAGCTGAGTGCCCACCCTGATGTCCTCACCGACGTGCCGGATGTGCTGACCCGGCTGGCTGGGCGCGAAGATTTGCACCACGTCCGTGCCCCGGTCACTGTTCTCGTACGGCACGATGGTGTCCGCGGCGGGCGGGACAGGTGCACCTGTCATGATCTTGATCGCTGTGCCAGGCGACAGCGGATGCCCGGCCGTCTGGCCCGCGGCCACCTCGCCGACTACCGGCAGACTGATCGGAGCCCCTGGGCTCGCCCTCACCACGTCCGCCGCCCGGACGGCGTAACCGTCCATCGCCGAGTTGTCGAACCGCGGCAGGTCGATCCCGGCGGTCACGTCCTCGCAGATGCGCAAACCCAGGACATCCAGGATCTGCTGCGGGAACGGCGGCAACTCCTCAATGCAGCTCAGCAGATAATCGCGGTGGTCGACCATCGACCGTAGCCCGCTCGGTCCGGGATCAGGTGGTGGAGGCAGTGGAGCGCGTTCCGGACGCGTCTCGAGCAGGGGCTCTTCGGTTCTCCTGCGGCCGAACAAGGGCATGACTTCACCCTAGGACAGGGAGCCGCCACGATCGTGAATGATCCGATGAGAGACAAACCTGTCGAATCGTTATGAGGCTTGCTGTCTAGCCCTCCGGCCACTCGGTGAACCAGACGGTGGTCTCCCCCGCCAACACGCCGGCTTCACTCGGGGCGCTACTCACCCGAATCACGCCCTCGGGCAGGGCGACCGGTTCGGTGCTGAAGTTGCTGATGCAGTGCCAGCCACCTGGGCGTACGAAATGCAGCACATTGGCATCGTCGCTGGGTACCCATTCCAGGTGCTCGACCGTCTGCAGCTGCCGGCGAATCCGCAGAGCGTCCCGGTAGAGCTCGAGGGTTGAACCGGCTTGGCCGCTTTGCGCGCTCACGGCCGTCCGGGAAAAGCCGGCCGGCTGCGGCAACCACGCATGACCTGCGCCGAAACCGTACGAGTCGCCCTCATGGGTCCACGGCATCGGGACGCGACATCCGTCCCGGCCCTTGCGGATGTTCAGCGTCCGGTGCCAGATCGGATCCTGCAGCGCATGCGGCGGAAGGTCGGCCACCTCCTGCAGTCCCAGCTCCTCGCCTTGATAGAGGTACGACGATCCCGGCAGGGCAAGCATGAGCAATGTGGCCGCCCGAGCGCGCCGCAATCCCTGCTCCTCGTTCGCCAGCGGCAACGTGCCATCGGCCATCAGCCAGACGTCAAGATCGATCCCGGGAGGGAGGGCGTAACGGGTGGCATGGCGAACGATGTCGTGGTTGGACAGCACCCACGTGGAGGAGGAGCCGGTCTTCTCCGCCTCATTCAGACCGAAAGTGATCACGTCCCGGAAGGCCTGAGCGTCGAAGTCCGCCTTCAACAGATCGAAGTTGAATGCCTGCCCCAGCCCGGTGGGGCGAGCGTAGAGGGCGCGCCGCTCCGACGGCGCAAACGCTTCGGCCACCGCGGTCCGAGGTGGGGAGTACTCGTCGAAGACCTTCCGCCACTCGGCGTAGATCTCGTGGACCTCGTTCCGGTCATACAGCGGGTCGCTTCCGTCAAGTGGTACGTCGGTGAGCGTCGGTTTGCTGCGCAGCGGCTCGGAGAGATCCTTGGCCAGAGCGTGGGCCACATCGACGCGGTAGCCGTCGACGCCGCGGTCGGCCCAGAATCTCAGCGTGGTGAGGAAGTCGTCGCGTACCTCGCGGTTGTCCCAGTTGAGGTCGGGCTGCTCACGCGCGAACAGATGGCAA
>DATFQP010000364.1:0-3688 GCA_035264145.1 Propionibacteriaceae bacterium | reverse complement strand
CGGTGACAAAGAGATGCTTGGTCAGCTTGACGCGGGGTCCCACGGGCCTCCAGCCTATCGCCCGACCGGCTCCAACGACGAATGACCCGCCGGGCGCAAGCCCTGGAGCGGCCGTCAAGCGATCAGCTCGCGGTAACACGTAAGCAGCTCGTCCACCACCTGATCCTCATCCGGCCAGGCAGCGGCGCGGGCCAGTCCGGCGGCACGCATCGACGCTCGACGATCAGCATCGTGCGCCAGGTCCAACAGCTGTACGACGGCCTGCCCGACCTCGTGCGGGTCGAACAGGACCGCCGCGCCATCCACGAGCTCCTCGATGCCACCAACTCTGGCACTGACCAACGGCACGCCGGACAGCAAGGCCTCCTGGGCCGCAAGAGCCCGGGCTTCCCACGCCGAGGTGAGCAAGGCCAGATCCGCCGCCCCGAGCAGCGAGGCGATGTCGTCATAGTGACCCAGCAAGACCACGTTCGAGCTATCGGCCTTTACTCGATCCGCCAGCTCGTCACGCAGGGGGCCCTCACCCGCGATCAGGAAGCGCAGCTCGGGACGATCCCGAACGGAGCGCGCGATTTCCAGGACGAGACCGAGATTCTTCTGGGGCGCCAGGCGACCAATGGTCACGATCATCACGTCCTGCTCGGTCAGCCCCAGATCGCGGCGCAGCGCCTCCCGCGGCACCGTTGCCTTCCCGAGTACCGGCGCCGCCACCGGAGCCAGCCTGGCATTGCGGGCACCCAGCCGACGCGCCTCAACCACGAGGTCGGTGCTGGCACCGAGCGTCAGATCTGCACCTCGGGCCACGAGTCTCTGCAACAGCCGGCCGCCGACGGCCGACCAGCCCTGGCCAAGAACCGCGTTGTGCCAAGTCACCACCAGCGGCACTGGCCGGAGCGTGCTGGCACCCAGAGCAATCGCCCCGGCCTTATATCCGTGGGCGTGCACAACGTCCGCACCGGCCAGTCGCCCGAGGCGAGACAACGGTCGCACGTCGGCACCAAGATCATCAAGACGCTGAGTCCGCGAAGTCTCGGCGGGTGAATAGATCCGTACTGCATGGCCCCGTTGGACCAGACGGACGACCACGCTCGCGACATGACGGCCGATGCCACCTGTGCTGGCGGTCAGGACCAAAGCGATCCTCACGATCGATCCGCTGCCACGTCGCGGCGGCGGACAAGATTCCACAGTGCAGCGCCCAGGCCTCGGTCGACGAGGAAGACGAGACCAACGAAGATCATCATGCACAGGACGGCGGCGCCGATCGCGCCCATTGTCGCCGCCAGCAGACCGGCATCGCGCAGTTGAATCGTTGGCCACGCAACCACGCCACCAGCCACACCGGCCGCAGGCAGGCAGATGAGTGTCGACCGACCAAACCAAGACCGCATGTTCCCCGGCTCCGCAGCGCCGCGGGCGAGGACAGCACCGACGACAGCCCCGACACACAGTCCGAGCGATACCGAAGCGGCGAGCGCCACCACCTGCCAGCTCACCGGAATCACGACGCGCGCGCCCAATGCGGCGACTATGACCACCGCCCAGGCCGTCATGGTCACTCCGCCCGCGGCTCGGGCCCGATGTTGGGCCAGCAGGGTACGAGAACACAACCCAAGCACACCGAACCCGACCACCGCCGGAGCGAGCATCACAATCAGCCACGCGAGTGCCGCAGTGTCACCGGATCCGGGTCCCAGGACGAATACCCTGGCCACAGGGACAGCCGTCGCGACGAGCAAGGCCGCGCCGAGGCTCGCAAGTGTGATCACCTGAGGGCCGACCTCATCGAGCACCTCGGTTACCGAGGAGGCTCCCTCCTCAGCGGCAGTCGCTAGCCGGGGAAAGGCGACCTGGAGCAGCGGTGCAACCAGGACCGCGTACGGCAAGAGATAGATCGCGTTTGCCCAGGTGAAGCGGGTCAGTGCCCCCTGATCGCCCGTCTGCTGCGCCGACCAGTTGATCACCAACAAACTGAGCTGCTGTAGCACCAGACCCGCGATCCCGGCTACCGCGATCCGGCCGATCACCGCCCGGTCGCCGGCGGCGAATCCAAGCCGAGGTCGGAGTCGATGGCCGAGCCGAGCCATCGGGATGACGGTGGTCACGGCGAGCGCCAAAACGCCGAGTGTGGTTCCCCAACCCAGGATCGCCAGCGCCGACTGGTTGAGCTGTGCCAAGTCGTTCTGGGCATTGGGGGCAGCAGCGCGCAAGAAGAGGAAATAGCTGGTGATCACCACAGCGCTGGAAACCAGCGGCGCCAAGGCTGCGGCCAGGAAGCGTGAATGGGCTTGCAGTACCCCGGCACTGACCACGGCGATCCCATACAGCCAGATCTGTGGCACGAACATGATCAACAGTGCGGCCACCGTCACCGCGCTGCCCTCACATGACGGCTTGGCGAACGCAGTCCCGTAGAGCGGAGCACCGAGCAGCGCAGCCACCGCGGCCGGAGTCAAAATGATCACCGTCCAGGTCAACAGCGCGGACGTGGTCTGTAGAGCCTCGGCGCGACGCTGTGCGCCGACATGCCGCGCCACGACAGGAATCACGACCCCGGCGAGCACTCCACCGGCGACGATCTCGAACAGTACGTTCGGGAGCGTGTTCGCCGCGTTGTAGACATCGCCCAGGCAGGTGTCGCCCACCGTCTTGGAAAACACCAGCCAGCGTCCGAATCCAAAGGCCCGGGCAACCAGGGTGATTCCGGCCACGCCCAAGGCGACTGTGCCGAAACGTGCATTCACCCGCGGCCCAGGTGGTCCAGCCAGCGCAGCGCCGGGGTCCGGTCGATGATCGCCGTGAAACTGACCCGCTCACTGGCAAGATTGAGCCCGACCACCGCGAGCAGAACTCCGAGTTTCGCCGGTCGAGGTAGCCAGGCCGCGGCCACGGTACCGACGGCAGCGCCGAGCGCATTCGCTCCGCAGTCACCCAGCATGGACCTCTCCCGCAGGTCGCTGGGTAGGCATCCTGCGGCGGTTCCCAGCACCGGCGCAGCTCCGACACCCACGAGGCCAGCAGCAAGCGCCAGCGTGACCTTGGCGGCGCGCCCTGGCCGCAGGTCGCAGAGATTGGTGAAGTTCGCAGTGCCGGCGATCAGCGCGGTGTCCATCGACCGGTCGGCAAGACGGATCACACCTCCCACCCCGGATCCGCGGCCGAGGACCATGCTTGCGGTTGCTGCACTGAGTCCGACCCCAGCTATCTTCACCGTCCCGCTCGTGACCGTGCCCGAGCGAAGCGCGGCAAGGTGACCGCGGAATCCCTTGGCCCGGCCTGACCCGCGGAGATCGTCGTACGCCCCCACAGCTCCCGATCCCGTAGCCGCGAGGGCGATGGCCCCCCGTAATGCGGCCAAGCCGCCCGGCGCCGGACCCGGGACCAGCAGACCGGCGAGCATCGCCATCAGCGCGATCGGGCCTTCCGCCAGCGTCACCGGAACTCCAGCATGGTTGGGCCGCGTCCATGCCGGCAGAGAAAGCATCTTCTTGACCGCCAGTCGGTTGCCCAGAAGCGCTGCCGAGGTCGCGATCACTCCAGACGCGATTGCGGAGTCGACGCGGCGCATCACCGGACCGGCAGGTTGGGCAATGGCGCGTCGGCTTTGGAGAAGGCGCCGTAGTGGCCTTGCCGGCCGAGCAATTGTTCCTTGCCGGCGAGCACGGTAGTCGTCACCCCGCTGGTCAGG
>DATFQP010000363.1:0-4034 GCA_035264145.1 Propionibacteriaceae bacterium | reverse complement strand
ACCGTCGCGGGCAGCATCCACCGCCCGACGAGCAGCCAATGCGGGATCGGAGATCAACGCGTCGGGTTGGCGTCGGTCGACCAGCCGGCCGTCGGCGGTGTAATTGCGGTCGACGAAGTACTCAGTCACGGTTCGCAGGCCAGCGCCGCCAGCCAGGGTGAGGATCGCTGATCCCGGAAGGCCAAGCAGGGGAAGGGTCGGATTGCACGCTCGGACCGCTTCCACCACTGCCGCCGCGTGCTCTTGGTGATCAACAACGGCGTTGTAGAGCGCCCCGTGCGGCTTGACGTAGCGCACCTGTCCACCTACCGAGCGCGCCAACCCGTCCAGGGCGCCGACCTGATAGATCACCGCGGCGGTCAGGTCGGCGGCGGTCATGTCCAGAAACCGGCGGCCGAATCCGGCCAGATCGGGATATCCCACTTGTGCGCCGATCACCACGCCAGCTTTCACGGCCTGACGGCAGGTCTGCCGAAGGGTCATGGGGTCACCGGCGTGGAATCCGCAGGCGACGTTGGCACTGGTGATCAGCTGCAGCATCGCCGCGTCGTCACCAAGGGTCCAGCGCCCATAGGACTCGCCGAGATCGGCATTCAGGTCGATCGGCACGGGGCCATTCTTGCTCCACAAAGGTGTGGGCCTCTTGCGAGTATGAGTCGCAAGAGGCCCACTATTGGCCAGAGTCAGTGACGTCTCCGGCCGACCGGGCGACCGAGCAGGCCCCACCAACCCGTCACCGGCTGCTGCGGTGAGTGACCTCACCGTACGGACCTTCGGTCTTTCCCTGCCCCGCTCTCACCTGGCGGTGAGGGCGTAAGAGATTTCTACCCTCCAGGGATTCGGGCCGCAAGTCCTTGTGACAAAGAGATTCGAGTAATCTCGGCATCCACCGACGGATCCACATCCTTGCGCCGTCTATGCACCGAAGTGATCAACTTCTCCACAGCCTCGTCCACCTTCCTGTGGACAAGATGGGGCCTCCTCAACGCGATTACCCTTGCTGCGTGGAACCGGAGCCGGACATCAAGGACTGGACCTGGACGCTGACGCGGCGCTGCCCCGACTGCGGACTGGAGGCTGGGGCGGTCGATCCCAGTGAGATACCGGAGCGCGCCTTTGTGGCGGCTGAGGAATGGATCCAGATCCTCCGGTCGAGCCCGGCGGTGGCCAGCCGACCGTTTGCAGATGTTTGGTCGCCGCTCGAGTACGGCGCTCATGTTCGAGACGGCTTCCGGGTCTTCGACGGCCGCCTGAAGCAAATGTTGACCGAGGAGGACCCCGTCTTCGAGAACTGGGACCAGAACGAGACGGCCATTCGCGAGCGCTACCGGGAGCAGGATCCTGAGGTGGTGGCCGACGAGTTGGAGGCGGCTGCGGAGGCCTTCGTGGCCCGATTGGCATCGGTCGATCCCGCTCAGCTTGGACGAAGGGGACGGCGCTCGAACGGATCCGAGTTCACCGTCGCGAGTCTTAGTCAGTACTTCCTGCACGACGTCGTCCATCACCTCTGGGACGTGACCGGGCAGCAAGACGGGGTCGACTCCCTTTCGGTGGAGGGCTCTCCCGTGGACTGACGGGACCCGGCAGCGCAAGATCAACTCCGCCCGCCCCGATCGCCCTAGACTGGCGCCATGGGCGCGCCGTACGCGTTGGACTCCGAGCACGCCGACTTCCGTGCGGTCGTCGCGGAGTTTGCCGAGCAGGAGTTGGCGCCCCAGGTGGCGAAATGGAACGCGGGCCATGAGCTGCCGATGGATGCGGTTCGCCAGATGGCCGATCTCGGCTTGTTCGGCTTGGCTGGTCCAGAGGAGTACGGCGGAGCCGGCGACTTCACCAGCCTCTGTATTGCAGTCGAGGAGCTCGGCCGGGTGGATCAGTCGCTCGGCATCACCTTGGAGGCCGCGGTCGGGCTGGGCATCAACCCGCTGGCGCGTTTCGGCACCAAGGAACAAAAACAGCGCTGGCTCCCGGACCTGCTGGCCGGGCGGGCCCTGGCTGCTTTTGCCCTGACCGAGCCCGAGTCGGGTTCGGACGCCGGTGCTCTGCGGACGTCGGCGATCTTGGACGGCGACTGCTGGGTGATCAATGGAGCCAAGCAGTTCATCACAAATGCGGGGACCGAGATCACGTCCGTGATCACTGTCACCGCTCGCACGGGGACACGGAACGACTCCAAAGCAGAGATCTCGACGATCGTCGTTCCGCGCTCGACGATCGGCCTGACCGTCGGGGCGAGTTACGAGAAGCTCGGCTGGCACGCCTCGGATACGCATCCGCTCAACTTCGCCGACCTACGCGTGCCTTATGATCATCTTCTCGGGGCGCGCGGTCAGGGCTACGCGCAGTTCCTAGCGACGCTGGACGACGGGCGGATCGCCATCGCGGCCCTTGCGCTTGGCTGCATTCGAGCGTGCCGCGATCTGTCCCGGAGCTACGCACTGCAACGGCAGTCCTTCGGAGCCCCGATCGGGCGGAATCAGGCGATCGCCTTCTCGATCGCCGATCTTGACGTGATGGCCCATACCGCAGGCCTGCTGGTCTACGCGGCGGCCAGTCTTCGTGATCATGGCGGTCCGGCGACCGAGCTGAAGCGGGCAGCGGCCATCGCCAAGCTGTACGCATCCGAGTCCGCCGTAGCGGCCACTCGGATCGCTACTCAGGTCTTCGGCGGCTACGGGTTCATGGAGGAGTATCCCATCGCCCGCTTCTACCGCGATGCGAAGGCGCTCGAGATCGGCGAGGGGACTTCGGAGGTCCAGCGGTTGTTGATTGCCCGCGCGCTGGACCTGCCGGTGGAGTAAGGCGATGGATGAGCTGACCGATGTGGCCAAGCGGGTGCGGGCCGCGCGTGAGGAGACCCTGGCGCCCGAGCCCCGAGCGGCCAGGAAGCTGGCGGCTCAGAACAAGCTCTACGTTCGAGAGCGGGTGGCGTTGCTCTTCGACGAGGCCAGCTTCGTCGAGGACGGGCAGCTGGCCAACGCGCTGGCGGACAACCTGCCGGCCGACGGGGTGGTCACCGGACGTGGGCTCGTCGCGGGACGGCCCGCCCTGGTCGTGGCGAACGATCCGAGCGTCAAGGCTGGATCATGGGGTGCCCGCACGGTCGAGAAGATCATTCGCACCACCGAGGTGGCGCTGCGAGACGAGCTCCCGCTGTTCTGGTTCGTCGACTCCGCCGGAGCCAGAATCACCGATCAGGTCGATCTGTTTCCCGGCCGGCGGGGGGCCGGCCGGATCTTTCGCAACCAGGTGGCGTTGTCGGGCAAGGTGCCGCAGATCTGCTGCCTTTTCGGACCGAGCGCGGCCGGCGGTGCCTACATACCGTCGTTCTGTGACGTCGTGATCATGGTGGAAGGCAACGCCTCCATGTACCTGGGCTCACCCCGAATGGCCGAGATGGTCGTGGGGGAGAGGGTCAGCTTGGAGGACATGGGCGGTGCTCGGATGCACGCCAGCGTTTCGGGGTGTGGTGATCAACTGGCCGCCGACGACGCGGACGCGATCGCCCAGGCCAAGCAGTACTTTTCCTACCTGCCGCAGAACTGGCGGGGCACTCCGCGGAACTATGAGCCGGCGCCCCCGGGGCGTGATTTCACCGACGATCTGGTGCCGAGCGAGGAATCCCACGGCTACGACATCGCCGCAGTGATCGAGGCGATCGTGGACGAGGGCTCGTTCACCGAAATCAAGCCGCTGTTCGCACCTGAGGTGGTGACCGGCTTCGCCCTGCTTGAGGGTCAACCGATCGGCATCGTGGCCAATCAGCCGTTGGTCAAGGGCGGAGTTCTGTTCGTCGACTCAGCCGACAAGGCCGCGCGGTTCATCTGGCAATGCGACGCTTTCAACGTCCCGCTGCTCTACCTGGCCGACGTGCCTGGTTTCATGATCGGCAGTGCCGTCGAGCGCCAGGGCATCATCCGGCACGGCGCCAAGATGATCACCGCCGTGGCTGAGGCTACGGTGCCGACCATCTCCCTGATCGTGCGCAAGGCCTACGGCGCGGGGCTCTACGCCATGGCCGGACCCGGCTTCGC
>DATFQP010000362.1:0-3745 GCA_035264145.1 Propionibacteriaceae bacterium | reverse complement strand
CGGGAGAGCGCTGACGGGTCGCACCGCAAGGCTCGCCGGAGAGCGCTGACGGGTCGCACCGCAAGGCCCGCCGGAGAGCGCTGACGGGTCGCACCGCAAGGCCCGCCGGAGAGCGCTGACGGGTCGCACCGCAAGGCCCGCCGGAGAGCGCTGACAGGTCGTCACCGCAAGGCGCACGTGGCGAGGCGAACTGTCCTGGTGACGCTCAAGCGGTGGAGCGTCAGAACTTGGGGAACGCTTCTACACCCGGTGGAACGTCAGACTTGGGATCGTTTCTCCACACGCCAATCGTTCCCCATCCACCAATCGGCACCGGCATGGAATTGAACCAAAACGCCCAGTAAACGCTGGTCTCTGATCCAGCTTGTGCTACGGATTCTTGCCGCTGAAAGTGATGGTGGGATAGCTCGGCACCGCCACTTCAACGCGCAAGTAGCGTGATCGATAGAGTTGCGAAACTCCTTGAACATGGAAGCTCTTGCCGATCCGGCCGCGGCCTCCTGCCGGGATCTCGTTGGTGCTGCTGGCCACCTGAGGAGGCTCGACCTCGACGTTGCGATCATCTGTGTAGGTAAACGTCATGGCGACGTCGACCCCTCGCACAAGCGATTGTGGTTTGGACACTGCCACCCAAACTATGACGTCGTCGTTGACAGGATTCCGAGGTACGGCAGTCCGCCGACCGCCCCTGGACGACAGCATCTCGAACCCGTCAAGCGCGTAGCTTGCACCATCGGCAAGTCGCACCCGCTGATGCAGGTTGACGTCCGTATCGCCGACCGGCACAACGCAGCCGTTGAGAAGGAACAGCGCCAAGACCGACCCGGCGATGCGCCTCACGGCGACAGGATATGGCCAGGCATGTGGACGGGGTTGTCATGAGTGGGGAACAAGATCGCCGCCAGCAGGTGCCGTCGGCGATCCGGGGTGGCCTCCTGGCTCAGATACGGACGGATGGTCTCCAGCAAGCGCTCGTACAGCTCTCGCTTCTCGTCAGAGCTGAGCCAAACAGGAACTTGGCGGTAGGACACCATGTCGGCTGTCGGGTCGGCGTCATCCTGGTCCAGGTAGCTGCCGAATTCGGCAAGCAGGGTAGCCAGGCTGGCTCCGAAGCCACGCCGATGGTCGTCGTTGCTCATCGCCGCGGCCGCGTCGGCGTCGATGATTGCCCTCGAGGGGTGGAGCCGGTAACGACGCTCGACTGCCCCACCCTTGCGTTCCTCCCCATCAACCCCGATCAGCCCGTTCTCGACCAAAAGAGCGACCTGGCGGTACATGGTGGCCTTGGAAACGTCCGGCATGCGGTCAAGCAGGTCAGTGGTGGTGAAGGTCGAGCCGTCGAACGTCGCGTGCACGATCCGCAATCGGATCGGATGCAACAGAAGCTCTGTGGTGTCCATTTGCACAACGATCTCACACTTGATAATGTTCTCAAACATGAGACTAACCGAATCTCCACCACTGGGCCGGCGCATCGACGTAGGAAATCGTCGTTTGTGGCTCCACCGCAGTGGGGAAGGGGAACCGGCGGTCATCTTCGTGGCCGGCGGCGGTGCGATGGGGCTGGACTACTTGCTCTCGCAGCAACAGGCGGCGGAGCTCACCTCATGCCTGATCTACGACCGCGCCGGCACCGGGTGGAGTGAAGATGCGGACCTACCACGCAGCGCCGAGGAGGTAACCGACGAACTTCATGACCTCCTGCGGGCGGTTCGGATAAAGCCGCCGCACATTTTGGTCGGTCACTCACTCGGCGGTGCTTACGTGCACCGCTATGCCCAACGGTTCCCCACGGACATCGCCGGGCTGCTGCTCGTGGAGCCGGCCCATCCAGATTGGGACTCCTACATGCCGGAGCACCTCACGTTGGCCGCCAATCAGACCGCCGATATGGCGATACCCGACTTCAGCGACGATCTCGTCACATTGGCCCGCAGCCAGTTCGAGGGCGGCATGTTCGACGCGTTCCCGGTGAACATCCGGGGGCTGCTCATCGGTAGGCACCTAAGTCGAGAGCGACTACTGGTCGGGGTCAAAGAGGGCCTCAACGTGTTGTCGGTCATGGATGAACTGCGTGCGGGCGGTCCCTTGCCTGACGTGCCCCTCATTGTGCTGTCGGGAACGGCGATCGGACCCGAGCAGACCGTCTTCCAGACCGAAGACAACCTGCGGGCACAAATCGCCGGCAGCCAGCGCCTGTTCGACGCCATCGCCGCATCGGTGTCCCGCGGCGAACACCGATCCCTTTCAGACGCCTCCCACGTCTCCCTTCCCATGACCAGACCCGACGCCATCGCCATGGCTGTGAATGACCTTCTGCATCAGTTCCGTGCAACCGGCAGTCCGTCCCGCTAGCCGCTCAACCCCAACCGGCAGTCCGTCCCGCTAGCCGCTCAACCCCATGCATCGGACTCGCTTGCGACGCTGGTGATCTTGATCAGACGATGGATGCGGGATTGCGCTCCGGGCAGGGATGAGTCAGCGAAGCGGGCGGAAGAATGCCCGCACGTCCTCGACGAACTGCTCCGGAGCCTCCAGCGCAGCAAAATGGCCGCCGGCTGAGTACTCGGTCCAGTGTGGAATGTCGTGCTGCGGATCCATCAGTCGCCGCACCACCGACCCTCCGCCGCCGAAGACGGCCCAACCGCGCGGTGCGCTCGGCTGAGCGCCCCAATCGCGCTCCCCGTGGCCCGCGTCATACAGAAAGTGCGCCGACGCGGCGCCGTTGTGGTACAGCCAGTACGCGCTGACCGTGGCCAGCAGCCGATTGCGGTCGATCGTGCGACTACGGCCTTCGTGGCTCAGATCCGTCCATTCCTCAAACTTCTCCAGGATCCACGCCAGCTGAGCGACCGGGGAGTCTTCAAGTCCGTAACCGACTGTGGCTGGACGGCTCTGTTGCAGCGCGATGTAGCCGAGCCCCTCACGTACGAAGTGGTTCATCCGCTCAACGAGTGGGCGCTGCGTCTCGTCGAACTCGGCCGGGTCCACCGTCACGCCGGCAAAGCTGAGCACCGCTGCGGTGGCCAGCATGTCGGTTATCACGTGCACGCCGACCACGTTCGTCGGGTCGCCGACCGCCATGTCCTGGGCGACGCCGGCGCCCACGTCACCACCGGCGACGCCGTAACGCTGGTAACCGAGCCGGTGCACGATCTCGACGAACGCGCGGCCCATCCGGGCAGATGTCCAGCCATGCTCCTCTATCGGCGGTGAAAGCCCGAACCCCGGCAGCGAGGGTGCGATCACGTGGAAAGCGTCCCTCGGATCCCCTCCCTGCGCCGCTGGGTCACTCAGCGGACCGATCACATCCAAGAACTCCACCACCGAGCTTGGGTACCCGTGGTTGAGCACCAGGGGCAGCGCATCCGGCACTGGGGAACTGGCGTGAAGCACCAGAATGTCCTGACCGTCGACGGTCGTCATCGTCGGTTTCCACCGGTTCAGCTCTGACTCGACTGCCCGCCAGTCAAATGCGCTGCGCCACCAATCGGCCACTTCACGCAGATGGTCTTGGGGGACACCACGTGACCAGTCCCGGTCGACCGCACCAATCGGCCAGCGAGTACGGCCCAGCCGCTCCGCAAGGTCATCGAGGTCGGCTTGCGACGCATGCAACGGCTGGGGCCTCAGCGCTTCGGAATTCGTCATGCCGCCCAGCCTCTCAACAAAATGAGGACCGGATCGCTCAGTTAGCGCAACAAGTTTGAGATTCTCGAGACCCCGGCAGGTCAAACACCGGCTC
>DATFQP010000361.1:0-3540 GCA_035264145.1 Propionibacteriaceae bacterium | reverse complement strand
GGTAGCGTCAACTCCAGTCCCTTCTCGACCTTGCCAAAGCGGGCCCGCCCGCTGAGTCGGTCGCTGAGCCGCTGTCTGTTCGGGACTCAGTCCAAGCCGGTCATGCACCACGCATCCTCGCCCGACGATATCTCGAAGATTCGACAGAGAGGTGGATTCTTTGCGGCTTTGTGACCTGACCGAGACGCCGATCTGCCAGTGGACGCGTAGCTTGTGATCCCGTTGATCCCATCGTCGCTCCGGACGTCAAGGTGAGCCTCGGGCGCCGCCAGGGTGACGTCGGGATAAGCGCCTCGAAGCTGCGCCGCGGACACCTCCATCAACGCCAGCCGCTGTCTGATCTCAGATCTACCGCCTGGGCTGCGGCGCTTCAGCACGGTTTGATTACGGTTTCGCCGATACCCTGCTCCGACCAACGAGGTTGGGTGACAGCTCGGACAACGTTCGGCGCGGGGTTTGCCGACATCTGCCTGGGTCACGTTAGATTGCTTGCTCCGTTCACCTGAAGCGCCCGACACAGGAGAGTTATGAAGAACGCCATACGTGCTCTGAAGGCGATGATCGTCGCTGGGGTTGCCGTAGCTCTGGTCGCGCCTGCCGCGCACGCCGCCGTGCTGGACGAAATCGTCGTCGCCCACCGCGGGGGAGCGACCGCGAAATATGGCGAAGGCACGATGGCCTCCTACAGATACTCGGTGGCAAACCACGCCGACATCCTCGACGCCGATATTCATTGGACGAAGGACAGTTCGGATCCAGACACCGTTGGCTCGATACTCGTCATTCACGACTCGACGCTGGACCGCATCACCAACTGCTCGGGCAAGGTTTCATCCTGGCTGTGGACGTCAATCCGAGACAGGTGCCGCACGGACGCGGGCAACCAGCGGCTTATCCGCCTCAAGGACCTCATCGCTTACGGAAACTCCGTCGGCAAAGCGTTCGCTGTTGAGCTGAAGAACTCGACAATCAGCGACGCGCAGGCCCGCCAGCTGTGGAGGACGATCAAATACTCCAACGTTCAGTTGGAAGCGACGTCCGCCAGGCTGGCTGCATTGAACAAGATCAAGAAGCTGGATGCTGCCGATCCCTACCACAAGCTCAAGTACGCCCTGGTCACCTCGGGGACCAGCGGATGGCCGTCGGTATCCACTGTGAAGAGTGTTGGCACGTATGTCCACGCACGCCTCGACATTCCCTCGAGTGTCATGAGCAGCTACAAGAACGCGGGCATCAGGGTGTTCCTGTTCACGGGCAGAACCACGTCCGACTACGAGAGGATGGCGAAGCTGAATCCGTACGGCGTAGTCGTCGATAACGTGGCCAAGTTCCAGGCTTGGCGCGACTCGCAGACATAGTCCCGACAGGCCGCTTCATCCGTTCTGAGCGAGAGCTCGACCGTCATCAGGAGGGGTTTCTTGCTCCACTGGACAACGGCATTGGGCAGGATGATGCTTGACCGCGGAGAAGCGGAACGAGGACACTGGCGCTGAACTGAGGAATGATCAACTCAACGAGGAGTGCGCGATGAGTGAGATGTCGAGCGGGTCGGCCGCGAACTCGACCAGCCGCCCAGATGCGGCTGCTGGCGACATGCCGGCAGAGTCCGATCTGCCTGCCATGCAGGGCCTCGATTCGGGAGTGACCGGCGGCACGATTGAGGACGCGGCAGCGGCTGATGCTGACCTGGCCGACGACACAGGCAGCATCAGCGAGACCAGCACCGAAGGCATCGACACCGGTTCCTCAGATCCGATGCCGGACATTGCCGGCACCGGCGGCTGAGCCAACTCGGATTGTTGGTTCAGATCATCGAGAAGCCGAGGCAGTCGGGTCAGACTTCGTCGTCGATGTAGGCGACAATTTCCTGCTCAGCAAGATCAGCTTCATTGGCCTCACGGGTGCCAGGTGCTATTGGTGCCGGGAGTTCACCAGGTGATCCATCGACCTGGGCCAAAGGATCGGCATCGGTGTTCTGCTCGGCCCAATCCGACTCGGGCACCTCGTCCCCGGGCGAGTATTCGGGTGGATTGGTCATGGCAGCAGTAAATCAGTTACGCGGTCCCAAGGCGCCGGCGCTCCGACGTTCCACGGATCGATCAGCGCGTGGCGGCGCCTCCGCAAGCGTCTGTCGCGAGTCACAGCGGCGGACCAGTACGCCGAGCTCGATAGCACGCTCGTCAGAGGTGTGACCCTGCAGGATAGCCGTGAGCTCATCGGATTGCTGCGCCTGTGAGCGGGGTAGAGGTCGTTGCCGACCGGCGAAATCATGGCCAAATCGTAACGAGACGGTGTTCGCCGACCCGTGCCAAACCTGATTAGAGTGATCCAGTGATTTTCAAGCGCGTCGGGGACCAGCGTCCGTATCCGGACCATGGCTATGTGCAGAAGCAGTGGGCGGCCATTGCGCCCCATCAGGTGCGACTTGATCAGTTGGTGACAACCAAGCGAACTCTCGACCTCGAGGCGCTACTCGAGGAGGATTCCACCTTCTACGGCGATCTGTTTGCGCACGTCGTTTCCTGGCGGGGAGAGCTGTACTTGGAGGACGGGCTGCATCGCGCGCTTCGCGCCGCGCTGCAGCAACGCCAGACGATGCACGCGAGGGTTCTTGATCTGAAGTAGCCGTCGGGGCGGGATAGGCTGCGCCGAGGGCAGCGAGGAGTATCAACGGTGATCGGTCGGATCTTCCGCATCGTACGGACCCCGATCACCCTGCTGCTCTTGCTCGGCGTGCTCTGTTATGCCGCCTGGTGGGGATATATCAACGTGCTCCAGCCTATTCCGCCGGCGCCGGCTCAGCCCTGCATTGATCAAAGCCTCAGCAAAGGGCAACTGAAATCCAGCCAGGTAACCGTCAAGGTTTTCAACGGCGGAAGCAAACGCGGATTGGCCGGCGACGTGGGACGCGCGTTGCGCGATCGTGGTTTCAACGTCATTCGCACCACCAATACCGCCGAAAAGATATCCAAAACCGTGATCGTGGGCGCCGATCCGAAAAACCCCGAGGTACTTCTCGTTAAGGGCTTTTTCAAGGAGGCGGTGGTCAAGGGCGACAAACGCGCGGACCATACCGTCGACATCTTGGTCGGCAACAAATATGGAGGCTTCAACAAGAGCGCGAAACGGACCTACACCGTGGACGCCGACACCCTGTGTCTACCCTCCCAAAACAGCACCACCTCGGCCCCCCTCGGCGGTTGATCATGGCCCTTACGGCTCCGGCTCCCGTGGGAAGCGCCAGCGGGCAAGCCGCCCGCCGCGGCTCACGTCCCGAAGACGGGCTTCGGTGCGCTCACGCTGCGTCGACGGGGTGACGATCAGCAGCTCGTCACGGGCCTTGATGCGCTCCCGCGGCGAGGGGTAGAACGGGCGTTCATCCCGGATGATCAACGACACCACCGTGTGTCGAGGCAGCCGCAACTCGCTGACTTCGACGCCGGCGATCCGGGAGTCCGCTGGCACCCGAACCTGCAAGAGGTCGGCGGAGATCATGTCCAGCGGCGCCGCCTCGACCTCCACGTCCCGAGCGGACTCGTC
>DATFQP010000360.1:0-3598 GCA_035264145.1 Propionibacteriaceae bacterium | reverse complement strand
TGACGTTTGTGGAAGCGCATCGTCACAGCTTCGGGGTTGCGCCGCTTCTCGCCGCTATCGGCGCGGCCAACGCCGGAACACCTCCAGGCGGGCGGGAGCAGCCCGGCGGGCCGGTGCTTGGCCAACAGCTTGCACCAGTATCCGGCGGCCTTGAGCGACTGGTGCCCGTGGTCGAAGTTGGTCGCCTGCTTCGCCCAGCCGATGGCGAGGTCGATCTCGCCGATCTCCTCGAAGGCCCGAGCGGCGTCCTCGAGCCACGCGGCGACCTTCCGGTCGTGGGCATGGGTGCGGATGATGGCGTCGATGTCGCGGTCGAGAACAGCCAGTCGCCGAGCGTTCCACTCGATCACGAACCACGCGTGCGAGTGTCGCGATGTCCAGAGGTCCTCCACGGAGGGCCGTGGCCCAAGGCCGGCCTCAATATTTGATAGTCGTGCTCGATAAGTCACCATCCCGGACTTGCCCAGTGCCGGTGCATAGGCGACAGGGTCGAGCTCGAAGTAGTCGACGTCGCCGTCGAATTGGAACCTCACCATCCAGTCGGCCAGACTGCCGGCCGGCACCTGTGCTGCCACAGCGACTGTGGGGTGGAGCTCAAGCAGGCGACGGCATGCATCACCGATGATCCCGCTGGAGTCGTCGGTCCGGGCGATGACCTTGATCGCGCTGGAGAGCGCCTTGTGCGTGACGGCGTACACCTCAGCTGGATCAGTCGTCGGGATCGCCGCCTCCAGGTCGTCGACGGCCTCATGCATCTGCCGACCGTGCGCATTCGACGCGCTCCACCGATAGAGGTCCGCTCGGGTCCTGATCAGCGGGAGGACGGCGTCGGCGAGCGTTGTCACAGTACAGATTCTGCAAGCCGCTAACTGGTCCTCCCAATGCCCAACGGATTACACGCGGATCGGCTTGCGCACGCCAGTAGACCGACCCTCCTGCGGGCGCTACCGCGGCGCTACGAGCCGGAAAGTCTTCGTGTCGAGCGACAAGAGTGGGCTAGGGTCACCTCCAATGAGGGTTTCAGCCTCCCAGTTGGGGCCTGAGGGCACCGAAGGATCGGAACTCGAAATGGCCGTGGAGTGTGGCGTCGACGACTGTGGCATCAGCTGCGATTCTGGATGCGCATGCATGGCGGATGCCGCCGGATGTGAGTGCTGGTGCGAGAACATCTCACTGCCCCCGCTGGCGAAGCTGAAGGTCCGGGCCGCCCGGGATCCCGAGGCCTACGTGGATTTCACAGCGTCGGAGATGCCGCTGACCCGCCTTGCGGAGATGTTCGATGATCTGTTCCCAGGCCAAATCTTGATCCCCGCGGGAAAGCTGAACGAGACGGTCACCACAGACGGTGCTCTCCGAAGGATCAAGCTTGCCGACCTTGTCGAGCACGTGGGCCTCGTTCCGCGCAGCCGACCCCTCCGCCGCTCGACTTCGACCTGAGGTGCCCCGCTACACCTCACGTTAACCTGGAGCGGTTTCACGATGCTGCTCGTCAGTCGCGCCCGAGGCGGCAGTTCCGTCCTGGCCAGCCGCAGCCGCCTGGGCGGCGGCGGATCAGGCGGCCAACATTGTCGCTGGGATCCCAGCCATAACGCGAGGCAGGATCCGGGTCGCTCCGGAGTGAGGAGGATTGTGGGCTAATGCGGCGACCCGAGCTACGGGCGGTCTGCACGGCGTCCCGATCGGTGGTTTGGTCAATCAGGGCGATCAGCCGCGCGAGCGGCAGCAGTGCCGCCAGCCGCTTCACCTCATGCCACAGCCGAGATTGGGCGCACTGAAGTTGCCCAGGCACGGTGCTGCGCCCAAAAAGAAGGCTTTGACAAGGGGAAACCGCAGTCTGTGGTCCGTTCACGTCCGTGGTCGCACGAGGTCGGCTGTGTGATCTGGCTCCCAGAACGGCTCCCGGTTTCGACGATCTCCAACCTCTGATCCGTAGGCCCAGGCGGGGCCCTTCTGTGAGTTCATCGCCGTCCGCCGACGACGGGACCTTGCTGTCACTGCTGCTGTCAACCCGGTTTGTCGTTGGATCAAGCCGACCGTGAAGAGCAGCTAGCAAACCTTCAAGAAGACACCGAACAACGGATGAATCGCGTCGTCGATGCTCTACCAGACGGCGAGCATCTGAGCACCGAAGTCTTCGAATCGCCTAGGGTCGTGCCCTAGCGCTCTGATAAGGCCCGCCAGGCTGTCGCGCTCGGCCTCCAGTCATGCCGTTGTCCGACAGCATGAGCAGCAGGCACATGAGGCCGGCACGCGCGCCGCGAGGACGCTGAAATCGCAGCTCGACAGGCAGATAGATGAATCACAGACGCTATTCACTGCCCGGCTGGACAAACCGGCGCTGCTGACATTCGCGATGCTGAGACAGGTCCCGGAGATGCCGCCTTTCGATCCTCACCAACAGCATCGAATCGTTGAACTATCAGCTGCTCGACAAGGTTCGCGAACCCGGCCGTGACCATACCCGTCGGTCTGCTGTGGTAGGCCAGCAGGAGGCGACAAAGCCAGGCGCGACCGTGAGCTGACCGTTAGCGGTTCCTTCGGGCCCGCTGGCTCAGTCCGGAGGAAGTCGAGGGGAAAGTCGCACAGCCGCGCGCCCGGGATGGGCGTGGCGCAGCAAAGTCAGCACCGCCGCGCGATGCGGGTGATGGTGGTGGTGTTAGTTCCGCTGCCGATTTGGATCCTGGTGGGAATGATTGTCTTGTGGCCAGGAGATGCTTCGGAACACATCACGGAGGACTCCGCCGGCTACACCGTCTCCGGCGTCACCGGGGCGAGGGCGAAGATCACCAGGATAACCGAAATGTCATGCGAAGGACTGGCTGGCTCGACTCCCGATGCCGACAGCCAGACCTGCGCGACCGTCACCGCCCACCTACTGGAGGGGCAGAGCAGGGACAAAGCGTCGAAGTGCCCTTGACTGCTCCTCTGTACTCCTCCGGCACACGTGTCGGTCAGCCCGTGCAACTTGTCCGGTTGCCATCGAGGCCGGGACAGCCCAGTACCAGTTCTCCGACTTCGAACGGCGGCTTCCAATGGCCGTCGTCGCTCTACTATTCGCGGCCGCGGTTGTCGGCGTCGCCCGGCTGCGTGGACTGGTCTCTCTGCTCGGGCTGGGCTTCGCCGGGTTCATCCTGGTGAAGTTCATGTTCCCCGCGCTGATCAGCGGTTCGAACCCAACCGCCGTCGGACTTGTCGGCTCGTCGGCCATCATGTTCGTCGTGCTCTACACGACCCACGGGTTCAGCGCACGGATAACCACCGCGCTCCTTGGCACGCTTTTCGGCCTCATCCTGATCGCCGGCCTGGGCTACGTGGCTAGCCGTTGGGCCCACCTCACCGGGATCGCCGCGGAGGATGACTACGTCCTGGCCGCGACCGCCCCCGACATGCGACTCACAGCGGTCGTCATCTGCGGGATCACGGTCGCCGGGCTGGGTGTCCTCAACGACGTCACCATCACCCAAGCCTCAGCAGTGTGGGAGCTGGCCGACGCCGACCCCGACAGGCGACGGTTATTTTCGGCGGCCATGCGGATCGGGCGAGACCACATCGCATCAACCGTGTACACAATCGCCTTCGCGACCGTCGGTGCCTCTCT
>DATFQP010000359.1:0-3791 GCA_035264145.1 Propionibacteriaceae bacterium | reverse complement strand
TGACGGCGTGGCGGGTGCGCATGGCTGTCTCACCGGCAGTCCGGCGGTCGGCGGAACTGTCTCGGCCGACTCGGACCGGCGGGAGTTGGCCGACCCCTACTGAGGCGTGCTAACCATCGGAACTTCTCGTTGCACTTCTGGTTGCAGTTAGCCCACTTCGATCTTGGTTCGCGCTTGTTCGCCGCCGTCCGGCGATGGGGTAAACCCCCTGCTCACCAGGCCTTCTTGGACTTCGGCGGACATCGGCGAACGCCGTCAGGTCGGCCTGGCAGTGTGGGAGGCAGGGGTTCGAGTCCCCTCAGCTCCACCCATCTGAGCAGGGCGCCCAACACCGCCGGCCCCGGCGACGAGGACCGTGTGGTCGACCCGTCAACGACCGAGTCGGATACAGCCCGCACGCTTCTTGATCCGAAAGGTGCCTCCTGCCTCACGCGGACATCGAGCTCGAACGCGCAACATCTGGCGGGCCAGGTTGGCCTTTCGTGCTCCTCGTCCGGCAGCAAGCAGCCGACCCGCGGTGAGATCCTCGGGGTAGGACCATCTGGTCCTCAGCCCTTCAGTGCGCGATCAGCGCCGCCCGTCGGCCCGGAGACCCGCTCGGTTGATCGGTTGGGTCGCCGCGCAGGTACTCGATGTTCAGGCCGGCGAGCAACCCCAGACGCAGACCTCATCCTGGCTTACGGCAGATCACCCTCACCGGATGCGTGCGGCCCTCCTCGATGTTGCGGGCCGAGTTGCGCGACTTCTCAGCAGCCCCAGGCCCCATGAGCACATGCAGGCCGAGGGCCGGCAGTTCGCCACGCTCCGCCACTGCCAGGGTCGCCCGGTATCCCTGCAGGTAGTCCTGGCCGGTGTCGGTGACGTCGATGTCGACGAAACCCGCTGCGCCGAGGAGTTCTACGGTCTCCTCGGGCGTCACGAGGAACTCCCCCCGGCCGTCCTCCGACCAGGGCACCGGGTGGTATATCGGACCCGCGTTTCCTCGGCCGTGTTCCGTGATCGCGAAGAATCCACCAGGTCGGATCACCCGCCAGGCCTCACCGAAGAAGGAGGGCCGGTCCGGCACGTTCATCGTGACGTGCTGGGCGTAGCCGCCGTCAAACGTTCCGTCGCCGTATGGCAGGGCCTGACCGTCCCCCTGTCGCAGGTCGACCACTGCCCCCATCCCGAGCAACTCCGTCAGCCGCCGGCCGGCGTCGATGAACGGCCCAGTCACGTCGATGCCGCTGACCCGGCAACCGAAGCGCCGGGCGAAGTAGCGAGCCGGCCCCCCGAGCCCGCAACCGACGTCGAGCAAGTGGTCCCCGGCCCTCGCTGGAAGGGAGTCGCCAAGCTCGATCGTGGCCGGTAACCCGCGAGCGTGAAAGTGGTCGACCGGGGCGAGGTCCTCGATGGTCAGCGCGTCGAGTGACTTCCCCGCCGCGTGGAGCGCGGTGACGATCCGACCGTAGACATCCCCGCTGGCCCAGTGCTCGGCGACCGCGGTAGTCATCGAGGACTCCCGGCATCTCGGATGAAGGACTCGAGAAACATGGCCATCTCCTCCTCGCTCCTCAGCCGGAGTGGTTCACTGTAGAGAAGAAATAGTCGGCGGACGGCGCCAGCTTTCCCCGCCCCAGCTCAACTATTTGGCTCAATAGGGGCCTGGACCTCTGGAGCCTTGTACTCCTCTACGGGTCGATGGTGTCGCCCGCTGGTGCCTCACGTTCAGACCTTTCTATGCCCGCCAAGGCGACGTCTGTCGCGAAGCGCGGGGAGGCATCGAAGTGCTCGGCGAGTGAGGCGCCTGCTCGGCCCTCCGCCGGGAGGCGAGGGGTGCATCCCGCCGGGTTGGCCAGGTACGCCTCGCACATCCGAAGGGTCGGGCTACATACTCCGTGGTCAAGGCGGCGATCGAGGGGCTAACTCTGTCACTGCGCAGGGAGGTCACCCCTTTCGGCATCACCGCCATGACGGTCGCGGCCGGTGGCTTCCGCACCGACCTCGCCGGCCGGTCGCTCGTCCAGCCGGAGACGCCGATCGCCGACTACGTCGAGACCGCTGGCAAGCGCCGCAAGGAGCACCGCGCCGGTCACGGCATGCAGCCCGGATACCCGGCGCGGGCAGCGGCCGCGTTGATCGACGCACTGCGGGCGGCTCTCGACGCCTGGGAGGACGGCAGCCGCAGCATCGACTTCGCCGACTGACCACCTCTCAGGGTCGCAGAATGGTGCAGCCGTGGTGGCCAGACTGCGTCGTTCAGGCGCGCTCCACGGGGTTCGTCGGTGACCGAATGCACATCTGACTTGCGGAGATGCACCTCGGCGAACGCCCCGGAACCACCTCAAGCCGCTCTGGCAGTGCGGGGCAGCGTCGGCGGGGTCGGAGTATCAAGCCTCGCCGCCTACGTAGCCGGGCGGGACGGAAGGGAACTGGAGAATTTCCGGAGCCGTCCGGACAGGCTGATGAGTAGGCGCGTCCTGGCTAGTTAGCCGTTCGTCCACAGGTCGTCCGGATTCCACAGATCCACTCTGGCCGGTTCACGGCTCGGATCGTCGCTACTAGACGACGAGTGCCTGCGTTGGGCAGGGCCCACCTCTACGCCGGGAGATCTGATGGCGACCAAGCCGCGACGACGTCAGGCTGGCGAGGGCGGTATCAGCGAGTACGCGACGAAGGCCGGTCCGCGCTTCCTCATCAAGTACCCGGTCATGCTCCAGGACGGTACGAAGCGCGTCGTCCTCAAGCGGGGGTTCAAGAGTCGTCGCGACGCGGCTGCGCAGCTACGGCTGGAGATCGGCAAAGCGGAGACCGGAGCGTGGGTCGAGCCGACGAAGCAGCGGCTCGACGATTACCTGGCTCAGTGGATCGCTGGGCAACGGCTCAGCGCCTCGACGCTCTCCTCCTACCGGAAGAACATCCGGCTGCACATCAACCCTTACCTCGGCGAGACCAGTCTGACCCGGCTCACGGGTGCAGCGGTGGACGCCTGGATGCGCACGTTGGAGGCGTCGGGCCGCGCGGACGACAGAGGAGGGCTGTCCGCACGGACGGTGCGGTACATCTACACGATCCTCCGGTCCGCGCTGAGCGACGCTGTCAAGCACGGTCGGCTGACCCTGAACCCGACCGATCGCTCAACACCGCCGAGCCCGTCGGAGGCCCGACCGCCCGAGATGCAAGCGTGGACAGCCCCTGAACTCAGTCGCTTCCTGCACTGGGCCGAGGCTCGTGATCCGGACCTGGCGATGGGCTGGCGACTGCTCGCGGCGACTGGGATGCGCCGAGGCGAGGCGCTGGCGCTCCGATGGCGAGATGTGGATCTCGACGCCGGCCGACTGCAGGTCCGGCGCAGTCTCAGCACGGTGAAGACGAAGGGCGCTGGCGAGCAACTCGTCGAGGGGCCGACGAAGACCGGCCAGGCGCGGGTCGTCGACATCGACGCCGACACGATCGCCGCTCTGCGCGCCTACCGAGCGGTACGTGGCTCGCTGACGCTCGATCTCGTGCGGGACACCGCACCCGTGCTCGGCAACCTGGACGGCACGCCCCGGCACCCCGAGCGGTACTCCCGCCGCTTCGTCGACCAGGTCGCCCAGGCCCGTCGAGCACTAGGGGAGGACCAGCTCCCGAGGATCCGGCTGCACGACCTGCGCCACACCCACGCGACGCTGCTCTTAGCGGCCGGCGAACCGGTGAAGGTGGTGTCGGAGCGCCTGGGTCACGCCAACGCGATGATCACGCTGACCGTCTACCAGCACGTGCATCCCGGCATGGGCAGGCAGGCTGCCGACCGGTTCGCGGCTCTGCTC
>DATFQP010000358.1:0-5028 GCA_035264145.1 Propionibacteriaceae bacterium | reverse complement strand
ACGTGATTCCGACGACGTGGCGGTCTTCGACCAGTCGGTTCAACGCGCCGGTGGTGAGTAGTTGCCGGCTTAGATCGTCTAGCCAGATTGAGACTCCTGCGGCGGTCAGGTCTTGGAGTGAGTCAGGCATGGTGCACCGCCTCTTGTTGGTTGGCGCTGATGAGTGTGAAGAACTCGGCTCGGGAGGCGGCGTCGTTGCGAAGCTGGCCGTGGAGTGCGGAGGTGACGGTGGTGGCGCCAGAGGCTCCGACGCCACGCATGGTCATGCATAGATGTTCGGCTTCCACGACGACACCAACACCGCGCGGCGCTACGTGGTCTTGGAGCCAGTCGGCGACTTGCTGGGTGAGCCGTTCTTGCACCTGGGGGCGGCGCGCGAACAGCTCGACCACCCGAGCCAGCTTGGACAGGCCAAGGATCCGCTCCCCCGGTAGGTAGCCGACATGGGCCACTCCGAGGAACGGCAGCAGGTGATGCTCACACACCGACTGCACCGGGATAGAGCGGGCGATGATCAACTCGTCATATGCTGCGTCGTTGCCGAACGTGGTCAGGTCGAACGAGCGTGGAGTGAACATCTCGGCGTAGGCGCGGGCCATCCGAGCCGGGGTAGCGGCCAGGCTTTCGGTGTCGAGGTCGACACCGAGCGCCACCAAAAACGCGGCCGCGGCCTGTTCCGCGGCGACCAGATCAACTTCGCTTGGCGGTTTGACCACGCGCAGCACCGGCGGTCGCTCAGCTTGAGCTGGGCGGTCACCGTTCAAACGATGGACGAGGAGCGGCGCTGCAGTCACGACGCCGACCCATTGGCGGCACCCGGGGCGCCGGGGCGGAAGGCACGTGCTAGGCGAGCCAAGGCGAGTGCGGCCAGCAGGAGGCCGAAGTCGCGCAGCGCGACATCATAAAAGCCGGGGATGAGCAGCAGGTTCATAATGATCCCGGCGAGCCAGGCGGCCACCACATACGCCCCAATCTGCGGTCGCACAGCGACCAGCACACCGGCCACGATCTCAACCACACCCACCACCAGCATCAGCTGATGCCCAGCGACGGGCACCAAACGGTCGACCAACGACGCAAGGTAGCCCTGCCAATCAGTCAACAAGTTGAAGAACTTGTCCAGCCCGAACACGATCGGAGCGACCGTGAACGCGGTGCGCAGCAGCGCAAACGCCAGATAGGCGGGGTCGCGCAGGCTGTGAGTGCGGGATGGAGCTGTAGTGGGCAGCGTATCTGAGGTCATCTTGAACCCTTTCTAAAGGACACCAATATTGACGCTATTCGCAGGCCTCTTTCGTCAAGAAACTTGTTCTTTAGAAAGGTGGTGTTCATCACGGCCTCGACGGGACTAGGTCACCCGTCAGGGCCATGCGCCGGCTTGCCGACGCGGGGTGGTGCCATTCTCAACAACGGCACCCTTTAACCATGGCTCAGAGGTCCAGGAAACGGCAAGGTTGCGGCCAGCCAACTACGGTGAGGAAACATTGCCGACTATCGGCAACGTGGAGGGGAAGCAGGAGACGTCGTCGGACACCAAGCCCGAGCAGCCGCTGGCCCTAGAGCGAACCGGAAACGGCTTCTCGCCTGCGCCTGCGAAGCGCTGACTGAGTTCGGGTACGCACCACACCCGCCCACGGCACGATCGTGTTGTCCAACTGCCCCTTCGACACGGTGGCCGGGGCCCTCGCCATCCTGGCTGCCCGTCATCGAGCAACTCCAAGAGACCGCGCTGGCTGCCTGCTCGAACCCGCAACAGACCGATGCTGTGCTCTCGATGCCAGCTGATGCCCCTACTGGCGAAACTGCAGGGCGCGAGCCCATCCGTTGCTCGCAGAGCGTGACGGAGCGGCGGTCGGAGTCGCATCCGTTGAGATGATTAAAGCAGCTCCACACTCTGCTGATTTCCATGATCTCTGGGTGACACCGGAGGCTCGCAATACAGGGGTAGCGTCGCGCCTGGTCCAAGCGGCCGCGGACCAATCGACTCGGGACGGCTGTACCAAGCTGTATTACTGGGTCAGCACGGAAACGGGCGCGCGATCGGGTTCGCCATCAATGCTGGCTTCCGGGTGACGTCGCAGCGTCGCACCACCCGTACCAGTAACAGAAAGTTCGGCGACCATGAAGACCTCCCGCGGTCCGATGTGCCCATCCGGGCCAGCAGAGCCGCGTGGACGCCCTCCTTGGCGACCTGCGGATATATGCCAGACCCTTCCAGTGCGAGAGCTCCCCGGTCCGGGTCACGCGCAGCGCGTTGTTCGCGGTGCCGGCTATTGCGATGGAGTTGGCCGTCTGGGACGCATCCAGCCGGAGCGCGGGGGCTGCTCCCGCAGCCACCGCGTATGCGCTCTGGGTGGTGTGCTCGAATCCCTTGGCGCGGACGGGTGCCACGTCGGAGAGACGGTGTGGACCTGATAGGCGCAGGCCAGCGCGGTAAGGAAATCCCGGCCGCTGCCACCCACGCTCTCCGTCGCAGCCAGGACAGCCCCAAGATTGCCCGACGGTGGTTGGTCTCACCCGGCGCAAGTAGCTGTCCATGAGGTCCAGATACCGACTCAGCGCCACGTTGTAGAACGCCGCTCGGTCCCGCGCCGACCAGCCACCTCCAATCAGCGTGGAGGCGTGGCTTCCGCCTAGAGACGCAGTGAGCGCGCGCACCGCTCGCATCGGAGCGGCATCAAGCGCACCGGTCGCGACGCCGAGTGTGTCGAGAGTGTCGAGAACCCGGATCTTGAGCTGCTTGATTGACCGGCATCGAAAACAACCTGTTGCCGTACTGGCTCACCCAATTCCCTGGCCATCCCCTCGAACAATTGAGCTGCCGGGCGAGGCGGCGCGACAGGTTCGTGCCTACGGCGAGGCCGGCGACGAGATGGCGTTGAGGATCTTCGAGCAGCAGGCGATGGCCCTCGGCCGGTTGTTCACGGTTGCGGCGAACTACACCGACCCAGGTGTGTACCTACTCGGCGGTGGTGTCGTGGAAAGCACACCTGCGTTTGGGGACTGTTTCATGAGCAAGGTCCGCGAGCACACTGCGTTACGCGAAGAAAAGACGCGACTGGCCACCTTCGCCGTTGTACCGGACCTGGACATGCCCGGGGCCAGGGGCGCTGCCCTGTCGGCTCTGGCCACGCTTCTGACCCAATCAGGCGACTTTGAGCATCGATAGCGGCCGTTCCGACTAACGGAGAGCGTTCCTCAGCGGCTGCAAGCACGCCTGCGAGCGTCGGGGATCCTGCTTCCGAGGGTTGAGGCTGAACTGCCGACGGTCAGAATTGGTGACCTCTGCCGACCACACCTGCATACCGCCGTCGGCCTGGTCCTCAAGGTCGACAACTTTGCCGTACCGCACCTTTAGTGGTTGCGTCAGCACCACGGCCCTCCTGTGCTGAACACAAGTGGACAAGTGAGTTGTCGAAGGACACCGCGATGCCCAGTGAGCTGCCAGCAGCAACATTGCGTGAGGGCATGGCTACCGGGGGGATGTCACCGCCAAGGCAAGTGCGCGAGGGGTCCCGCTGCCTTGTCTCTAGCTCACTTGATGGGCCTCGCGGAAACCGGTGATCAGGCCAAGTACGGCCGCGACGCCCCCGATGGCCAGGCTCATGAGTGCCGTTGCGGAGTTGCCTCCCTGGCGGTCGAAGAGTGTCAAGCCGAGGATGGAGGTGACGACCATGGCCACGGTGAGCACAGCCAACAGGCGCGTAATGATCACCCCAGCTGTTGACTGCGCCTTTTCCCGTCCTCGGGTGGACTCATCTAGGGACGGCTCGGCCGATGCGGAGGTCGGTAGCTGGTGACTGGAGTGATCCAGACGGTCTGAGACAACTCTCTGCCACTGATCGAATTCCGTCGGCCGGCCGACTCGATTATGTAGGTGGGTCCGGGCGGGGTAGTAGAGCTTGTTCATCCTTTCCTCTCTAAGAAATTGCTGTTGGTGACGCTGCTGTGAGTGCCGGGGTGGCGCGGTGATGGTGCTGGGAAATTGTTGGGAAGCGGCTGCCAAATGTGTGTCAAACGCCGAGTGGCCGAACACTGCCCACTCCACGGGTTGGCCCAAGGAGCCACTACCGGCGGTAGCGCACGTATGTGAGAACAATGGCGGCGGTGCCGAAGATCACCGCTCCCACCGGGATGTCCAACAAGATGCACAGGGCGGTCAGAAGCACGACCAGGCCCAAGGCCGTCCCCAGGCGCAGGTCGCCCCGGGCCTGGCGGGGTGGCTTGGGGTCCTTGAACTGGCGCACCCAGGCCGGGTCCTCCTGTTGGAGTTGGCGTTCCAGATCATTCAGCACGTGACGGTCGCGGTCATTTAACATGGCCATGGTTCCCTGCTTGTTGGGTTGGTATAGCGGTGAGTGCCAATGTGGTCATGGACAGTCGCTGCGGCATCTAGCTCGCTGCGGCGACGGCGAAGTCGTGCTGGCGGATGCTCTGGTCCGACAGGTCGTACTGAGGGTGGGGTAGTTGCTCGGGAACCGCGACTACCGGACAGCTGGCGTGGCTGATGCAGTAGTGGCTGACCGATCCGGCTATGTAGGGACCGGCCCGGACCGGTTCACGGGTTCCCACGACGAGCAGCTCGGCGTTGGTGCTGAGGCGCGCCAAGGCGTCGCCCACGTCTCCTTGGGCGAACTGGAGCATCGATCCCGGTGGGGAGCTGGTCTCGTCGAAGACGCGGTGCATTCCTCGCCAGTAGGACTCGTGGATATCCTGCTTCGGCACCCGGAGCCGGGTTCCCGACTTCACTGCCGAGGCGTTGAGCCCGATCGGCCAGTCCAGGACGTGGACCGCGCACAGGTCTTTGCCGGCGGCGCGCGCATACGCCGCTGCCCATCGATGGGCTGCGCGGGCGGTGGCCGAGTCGTCTAGGCCGACGATGATGCAGTTGGTGATCATGATCAACTTTCTGAAGGTATGGATTTGATAGCCGGTCGGCTACCGGCGGAACTTTGGCAGCGGTGGCTAGCCGCGCAGGACGCTGGCCGCGCGCTCGGCGGGCTGGCGTGGGGGATCCGGCAGCTGGCA
>DATFQP010000357.1:0-4412 GCA_035264145.1 Propionibacteriaceae bacterium | reverse complement strand
CATCGAAACCCGTCAGATCAAGGGTGAAGACAAGCTGTATCTCGTGCTACGGATCGTCGGTCAGACCGACCTCGTGGTCCGGGTACCCGCCTGCAACCTCGACCTCGTGGGTGTCCGCGACGTCGTCGATGCCGACGGTCTCGAGCGAGTCTTCAGCGTGCTTCGGGCTCCGCACACGGAGGAGCCGACCAACTGGTCACGACGCTACAAGGCCAATCTGGAGAAGCTGCACTCCGGCAACGTGATGAAGGTTGCCGAAGTCGTACGCGACCTCTGGCGGCGTGAGCGCGAGCGTGGACTCTCCGCCGGAGAGAAGCGGATGCTGGCCAAGGCGCGCCAAATTCTGGTGTCCGAGCTGGCTCTCGCGGAACGGGTTGCCGAGGACAAGGCCGAAGTGCTGCTCGACGAGGTCCTCGCTTCCTGATCCGCCGGTCGGCCAGACCGGATGCAGATTCGTACCGGCATCGGCGTTGACGTGCATCGGCTCGTCGCAGGACGCCCGATGACCATGGGCGGGCTGGAATTCCCCGAGGAGCGACAGGGGCCGGAAGGACATTCCGATGGCGATGTGGTGTGCCACGCCATCTGCGATGCCCTACTCAGCGCCGCTGGGCTGGGTGATCTTGGCAGTAACTACGGGACAGCTGACCCAGCGTGGTCTGGCGCATCCGGAGTGGCTTTTCTGAGGGCAACCACGGAGCTGGTACGCAAGGCCGGCTTCTCCGTCAGCAACGTGGCGGTCCAGCTCATCGGAAACACCCCCCGGCTTGGCAGCCGGCGACTCGAGGCGCAATCCCTGCTCAGCAAAGCCATCGAGGCTCCCGTTTCGATAGCCGCGACAACCACTGACGGCTTGGGGCTCACTGGACGGGGCGAGGGCGTGGCGGCCATAGCAACCGCCCTGATCTTTGCTCCATAGCGTGTTTCTGCGGGCCGCATCGACTTCCCCGCGAGCAGGGCGTCCCGGGGTTAGCGGACGAGTGATTCCTCAGCGACGAAGGTATTGCACTCACCGACATCGCTGGTGCCCAGCCCGATCAGGCCCCAATACCGTCTGCTCTTTGCACGACCGTGGTTGCCGACGACCTCCGCTCGGCCGGTCAGCACGTCGTCACCGACTGCGACGTAGGTTTCCTCAATTCCCTCCAGGTCTGACTGTTCAACCCCCAGCGACTGGGACACACCGCGAACGAACATTCCCGAAAAACAGTCCGCCTGAGTCTCGGTCCGGCGGCTCAACTCGAGCTCGGTGGATTTGTCGTTGGAGTTGGCACCCAGCGCGTGGGAGGAAATGAGGATGGCGGTACGGGCTTGTAGCGCGTGCCCGAACTCGTGGGCCATCACCACGTCGGCAGCCCACCTCTCCCTCCGCACGACGGTGACCCCCTCGGCGAGTCTGTTCGAGAAGTAGATCTGCTGGTCTGCTGAGCAGTAGAACGCGTTGATCTCAGCCTTGCCGCATTTGGTCGTGATCTCACTGTCGTAGACCGTGACGGTCGGCCGGACAATGACGAAACCTGCCGCGGTCACCGGCGGTTGCCAGAACCGGACCAGGCACTCCATCAGACCCTCGAAGTGCTTGTCGAGCTGATTGTCACTGGCCGTCGCGACGTTGATCGGCCGGGAGTCGCATCGTACGGGCAGCGGCGCGGTCTGGTCGTATAACGGGTTCTCCGTGATGTAGCCGGCCGCCTCGTCGTAGGTCTGGGGCACCGGCAGCGGTGGCGGGGTCAGGTCTGGTGGTGGCACCTGATAGTCGTCGTTCTGGTAAGCCAGATTCGACTGCTCAGATGACACACCCGTGAACGTCACGCCAGCAAGCGCGAGCAGCCCCAGGCCGATCAGCACCAGCAGCAGGAGCCCAAGAGGGCCCCGCCTGCGCGGCGCGGGCATTCGCGGCGTGGGTCCGTACTGTGGCACCCCGGGCTGGGGGCCACCTAAGGATGGCCTACCGAACTGGGGTTGCCCGTAGGCCCCCCAGCCGTAAGGTGACTGACCGTAGCGCGGTGCGCCCGGCGGTGGTGCATAGCCTGGCTGGCGGTACGGGGGCTGACCGTAGGGCCCTGCTCCGCCCCGCCGCTGCTGCGCCACAGTGAAACCTTAACTGTGAGGCAGGGCTGGGCAGGGCTGCCTTCGGTTAACGATTCCGTTCACCTCGCGACTTTGCCGGCAAACACCGACAGCTCCCGCGGGCTAGTGGAAGGCTGTACCTCGTGCTTGGGAACCCCGCCACAACGTCGACCCCGTGGCTCGTCACGGCGTCCGCCTTCGCAGCGCTGACGGTCGGACTGCTCACCGGTCCACTCGCGTTGCCAGCCGCTGCGGAGGGTACGGCCTCGACATACAACGTCGAGGCCGCCCTCGGTTTGGATGGTGCCCTGAAAGTGACCGAGACGATCACCTTCGGCGAGCAGGCACCATCAATCGTGACGCAAAAGTTCGAGACTCGTGAAGATCTGATGGGGGACCGCCAGTACGTCCAGACGCTGTCAGATATTCGAGCCACCGTAGACGGCGGGGCCGTCGATGCCCGCCCCCAGTCGGATGATCGCTTTACCACCATCACCGTGCCCACCAACGGCGCGAAACAGATCGTGATCTCCTACACGGTGACTGGCGCGGTAGTGAACACCGAGACCGGAACGGCCCTTCGCTACCGGTTCCTCCAGGGGCTCAGCGCTCAGGTCGCTCAATTCAACGCAAGAGTGGAGATCCCGACACAATTCAGCTACGTCAAGTGCACCGCGGGCAGCCCAAACTCAACCGTGCCATGCACGTCGGCCGCGGCGGGCCGGGAAGGCGCCCAAAGCCCCACCTTCGGTGACGGTCCGCGTGGTGAGGGTGAGGTGGTCGCCGCAGACATCGGGTTCCCGCCTGGGGCAATGCCAACCAATGAGGAGATCGACGACCTGTGGACGCTACGTCGCGCGTTCTCTGCCGATCGCCTCCAGCTGGGCATCACCCTTGGACTGCTGGCGCTGGGTGGCCTCGGGCTGTACCTCATGCATCGGCGCGCTGGTGTCGACGCGAACGCGAGCGGTGAGGTCCGCAGAGCCGCTGAATTCGTCGCTACCGGTCCGGGTGAGACGGAGTTTCGGGTCGTCGAGGACATCCGTCCCGGTCACGTGGGTACCGTCGCGGACGAACGCGTGGATCCGATAGACGTCACCGCCAGCGTTGTCGATCTTGCGGTGCGCGGCCATTTGCACATCACCGAGCTGCCGCGGGAGTCGGAGTTCGCGCGGACGGACTGGGAAGTGAGGCGCACCGGCGACGAGACCGACTTGCGGCCCTTCGAAATCGAGTTGCTCGACGCCATCGGCCCAGCCGGAACCACGGTCAGGGTTTCGGAGATGGGCAGTCGCGTGCAGGAATCGATCGGCGCGGTGCAGGACAAGCTATACGACGAGATGGTCAGCAACGGCTGGTACGAACGGCGACCCGATGCAACCCGCAACCGTTGGACCCAGCTCGCGCTCGGCAGCCTTATTCTGGCTGTTGCCATCACAGGTGTGCTCGCCGCCTTCACCACGTTCGGACTGGTGGGTCTGGCCTTGATCGTGCTGGCCCTCGGACTCGTCTTCGTCGCCCAAGAGATGCCATCCCGCACGCCGAAGGGAGCGGCCATGCTGGCGGGGCTGGGCGCTCTGCGAGCAGATCTGCTCAGCCACCCCACCAATCAGCTGCCGAAGGGCGCGGAAGTCCGGGAAGTCTCCGAGCTGCTGCCGTACGCGATCGTGCTCGGCGGTGTCGATCGCTGGTTGGATGCCATCATCGCCAGCGATCCTGACGAGGAGCCTGACGCAACGGATCTGCCCTGGTATCACGGCCCAGCGGACTGGCATCTGCGTGATCTTCCCGATTCCTTGCGCAACTTCGTCACCACGCTCTCCGGCAGCCTGTTCTCCCGTTGAGCCTGTCCATTTGCGCCCGCTCGGGCGTGAGGGGTCCGGTCTTCCTCCTCGCTCGCAGACGGAAAGGCGTTGTCTGCTCACTCGTCCAGACGGGACCGCGCCCTCGCTACCCGACGCTCATATTGAATCTGTCCATTCGCGCCCGTTCGGGCGTGGAGGGTTCGGTCTTCCTCCTCGCTCGCAGACGGAAAGGCGTTGTCTGCTCACTCGTCGTCCAGACCGGACCGCGCCCTCGCTACCCGACGCTCATGGACGGCGAAACAACGCCAGGTTTGCGGAAACTACTTCACGTTCTGCAGCGGGTAGCCGTTCTCCGCGCAGCCGTCGACAATCAGCGCTCGAGCGTCGGCGGGAGTGTCTTCCGGCTTGGCCGCACTCAGCAGGCTGATCGTGGCGTCGACCCACTGCTGCGGTTCGGGGTCGAGTTGGCCGGAAGCGCTCAGCTTCTTCAATCCGGCCACGGTCGCCTTCTTGGCGACCGAACCGCTCGCCACCGCT
>DATFQP010000356.1:0-5232 GCA_035264145.1 Propionibacteriaceae bacterium | reverse complement strand
CCTGATCGATACCACCGAGATGTATCTGCGGACGATCTATGAGCTCGAAGAGGAAGGCATCACCCCGCTCCGCGCTCGGATTGCCGAGCGGTTGCAACAAAGCGGGCCGACGGTGTCGCAAACGGTCGCCCGGATGGAGCGTGACAACCTCGTGCATGTCCAAGGCGACCGGCATCTCGAGCTGACCACCGAAGGCCGGACTCGGGCAACGCGAGTGATGCGCAAGCACCGGTTGGCGGAGCGGTTGCTGATCGACGTCATCGGGTTGGACTGGGAGAAGGTCCATGATGAGGCCTGCCGCTGGGAGCACGTCATCTCCGAAGACGTCGAGCGACGGCTCGTCGACCTGTTGCATGCGCCGACCGAGTCACCGTACGGCAATCCGATTCCGGGGCTAGCCGAGCTCGGTGTATCCAGCACCCAAGCACCGTTTCGCAATGGCAACGAGCAACTCCAGGATGTCGTTCGGCGTGGCGCAGGAACACCGATCCGGGTGGTGATCGAGCGCATGAGCGAGGAAATTCAAAAGGACGTCGAGATGATGGGCACGCTGAAGGTCGCCGGCATCGTTCCGGGGGCCAAGGTCAGCGCCGAGGTCGGCGGACTCGGCATCAGGCTATCGGCGGAGGGATCGCCGACTTGCGAGATCGACACCGAGGCCTCTACACATTTGTTCGTGTCGCGAGTTTGAACTGAGCGGCATGAACACCGCCGACCACGTCCCGGAGACTTCGATGATCGGCGCCTTGGTGCGGGGCTACTGGTACGACGCCGCCTCGACGTTGCTCGATCGCACTCTGGACGGCGAGCTGTCGGGTAACAGCTGCTGCGGATCAGAGACAGTGACGCCCAACAAATCGGCACTGTTGCACGCCCAGCAGTTGGCTGGCGCAGCTCGGCGCGTTCTTGATCTGGACGCGGAGGACTTCGCCAGCGTCGCCACCGGCTTCCAGTCCCCTTGGGCCAGGCGACTGGCTGAATCCTCATTTCCGCAGCGGCCAAGGCAACCCGAACGCGGCGCGTTGGGTTCGTTGATTCCGCTTTACGAGCTGATGCTCGGGGTGCTCGAGATTCGCGCCGCCCGTGGTGAACCGCTGCAGGTCGTGGTGACCGCGCATCTCATCGGGGAGTATCTGCCGCTGCTTGCTTGGGAATCGACCCTCGGCCATGGAGGTGACCCGCTGCGCTTGCCGGCGTTCCTGGGAGGGAGCAAGCGGGGGACCGACGACCCTAGCTGCGCGCACCCTTCCGCGTCGCGTAGCACCGCGAAACGCGCACTGAACGCCTGCTCTGGGGACCTCGACGGTTACACCACGTACCTTGATCGTTTCCACTCCCGGCTGGGGAGCGCACTGGCCGTCTGCGCCGTGAACCTCGATACGACTGCGATCGGTGATCGCCCTGAGGCTGGTGACATGTGTCCCCATCCGTGCAGGTTCGTACGGAACCTGCCGATGGAGCGTCGTCGTGATCTTGATGCCCGAGCCCGGTTGGCCATGCTCTACGTCGACTCGCCCATCGTGGCGTTGCGCCACCATGCTCCGGTCGGCCATTTCTTCGGAGTTCCGTCGGCAGCGGAGATATCCGAGGCGTGGGGTAAGACCTGGGATCAGCTGAGCCGGCCGTGGAGGGACGGATGCAACCCGCTGACGGAGGCGAGCCACGAGGGCATCCCGGACGCCGAGGAGCTGCCCGGCATGTCGGCCCTGGTCTCGGCAGTGGCTGGCCGGCAGATCATGGCGGGCCGGCTACTCCGCACGATCGGGCAGGACGTGGTTCGAGCACTGTCGGAGGGTGAGGAGGCGCGATGAACTCCGATCGCGCTGAAGGACGAGAGCTGGACTGGCGAGCATATCTTTCCGAGTTCCACGCCGACCGCACCGGAATCATCGAGGCGGTGCTTTCTCAGGCGATGGCGGGTGACCACTCCCCGTACCGGTGGCTGGCTCGGGCGGTGTCCGAATCCGCGACCACTGTCGTCGACCTGGCCTGCGGCTCGGGAGCGATGTCGCGGGAACTGGCCCGCCACGGACGCACGGTCGTCGGGCTCGACATCTCCGAGCACGAACTGGCTCTGGCGGCTGGACGAGGACCAGGACCGTGGGTCCGGGGTGACGGGCTTCGGCTGCCGTTCCGGGATTCGTCCGTAGATGCAGTGACCTCGTCGATCGGCCTCGTTGTCATGCAGCCGCTGACTACGGTGATCGAAGAAGTCGCCCGGGTGCTTCGGCCCGGCGGCGTGCTGGCCGGAATCGCGCCGGCGATCCGCCCGCTCGGTCCGCGCGACGTCCAGGTGTTGACGCGGATCAACGCCCGGCTCCGCACCAAGCCGCAGTTCCCTGGTCCGGTGGAGCTGACCGGCTTCGCAAAAATACTGGAGCTGCACGGTATGACGACCGTGGAGGACGCCCGCGAGCGCTATCGATTTTCAATCCGCACCCAATCCGACGCTGAGCTGGTCATGTCAGCCCTCTACCTACCGCAAACGCGGTGGTCGCGGGTCGAACGGGCAATCGAATATCTCGAGGGCCGGCTACAGAAGCGTGACCTAGTCGAGGTGGCGATCCCGATGCGCAGGATCGTGGCCATCAAGTAACGGCTGGAATACGGCAAAGTCCCTGCTGGTTGTGCTCTCCGGAGCCCGCCAGATCATCCGCCACCCGAGGAGCAGCACCTATGCCGACGATCAACATCAACGCCGACGACTTCGAGGACACCATCACCAAGAACGACATCGTGTTGGTCGATTTCTGGGCTGACTGGTGTGGACCCTGTAAGAGGTTCGCTCCGATCTATGAGAAGGCTTCCGAGGAGTACGGCGACGTCACGTTCGCGAAGCTTGACACGGAGGCGAATCAGGGGCTGTCAGCAGCACTCAACATCGAAGGCATTCCGACTCTGATGGCCTTCCGGGAAGGCGTTTTGGTCTTCAACCAGGCTGGCGCGTTGCCGGGCCCCGCTCTGAAGCAGGTCATCGACGCCGTGAAGGGTCTCAACATGGAAGAGGTCCACGCGCAGGTCGCGAAGCTTCACGCCGAGCACCAGCACTGATCGCTCGCGTTTCCGACAACCGGTGCGTCTGGGACGTGTAGTGCGGTTCAACCCACACCATCTCTTTTGATCTTTCCCACCTCGGTCGGTATCTAGCAGGGCGAGTTGGCCCTCAATGAGGTGCCCCGGCACGGAGAACATCGGCAAAAGTCAGCGCAACCTGAATTGCGTCGACCGCGGTCACCACATCGATAGCAGGCCCGGCCGGATCTCTTAGGGTCCGGCCGCGTTCGGCGCCATCGAGCCCAATCCGGACCGGCGCCTGCTCGATGGTAAACAACTCCGGGTTCGTCAACGCAATCAGTGCACCCGCATCCCCGATCAAGCGGCCGGGCCGTACGCGCAGCAGCTCACCCGCCAACTTCGTCGCCGGATGCTTCTGTTCGGCCAGCGCATCTGCCTGCGCAGAGGAGAGGAGCACCTGGTTGAAGACATCCAGTCCGTACATGGTGATGGCCAGACCCGAGTCAAGAACAATCGCCGCGGCCTCAGGGTCGTGGCCAACGTTGAACTCCGCGGGTTCGGGCGGATTTGGCTCGACCAGACGACCGCCGACGAAGATCAGCCGCCCGATGGCGGTGGCGACCTCGCCCAGGTGATCACTCAGGAGCGCGGCGATATTGGTCTGCGGTGCCAGCGCGACAATTGTCACCGGCCCTTCGGCGTCAAGGATCCGACGCCTCATGAGCTCAACCGCCCCGTCACCGGCCTGCGGACGTATTGAACTCGGCAAGCGCAAGTCCCCGAGACCGTTGGCACCATGCTGGTGCCCGGCCCGCGGTCCGTTCCCACACAAGGTGGCGTCAGCGCCACGCCCGACCGAGATGCCAGGCGCGCCTGCGACGCCAAGCACCGAGCACGTGTTGATCACGACCTGAGAGAGCTCGACGTTGCCCGATACGCACGTGACTGCGGCGACCTCCAGGTCAGGGTGCGCTATCGCGTACAGCAGTGCCAGCGCGTCGTCGATGCCGGTGTCCACATCGATCAGCACGTAAGTCGCCACGGTCCCCACGATTCCAGATCGATGTGGAACGGGAGGTCAGCCGGCCGCCCCCCCGGGCAGGGAGGATTGAGGGGCGCTGAGCCGCCTCATTGACCGTCCCGCCAATCCTTTAGTGCCCGGGTTCTCACTCTCTCATCGACGTCATCGAGCCGGTCGGTCAGGAGAATTCGCCTAGCCGTTCGGCGACGATGATTCGGGCGGCGGCTTCGATGAGTGCGAGGTGGGAGAAAGCTTGTGGAAAGTTGCCCAGGTGTCGGCCGGTGTCGACGTCGAATTCTTCGGCGAAGAGCCCCAGGGGTGAGGCGACGCGCAGCAGGCGTTCCATCAGGTCACGGGCTTGCTGGTCTTCGCCGATGATCGCCAGAGCAGAGACAAGCCAGAAGGAGCAGATGAGAAACGTTCCTTCCTTGCCTGATAGGCCGTCGTCGGTTTCTTCGGTGCGGTAGCGCAGAACGAAGCCGTTTTCTGTTAGCTCGTCGGCGATGGCGAGCACGCTGGCCCGGAGCCGCTCGTCGTCTGACGGGAGGAATCCGAAGATGGCGGCAAGCAAGGTGGAGGCGTCTAACGCGTCGGTGTCGTAATGCTGCCGGAGGACGCCGCGCTGGTCGACGCCATGAGTGAGGATGTCGTCTTGGATCTCAGCAGCGGTGGCGCGCCAGGTGTGGGCGAGGTCTTGATCGCCGCGGATATGCGCTAGTTTCGATGCCCGGTCCAGCGCCACCCAGCCCATCAACTTGGACGACACATAATGTTGCGGCTTGCCGCGCGCCTCCCAGATGCCTTGGTCGGGTTCGCGCCAGACGGCGGTGGCGCAAGCGGCTTGTGATTGGACGATGGGCCACAGCCGTCGGGGTAGCCGGGCGCTGCGTCGGGTGTGCAGCAGGACAGAGTCCAGGACGGCGCCGAACACGTCGTTCTGGCGTTGGTCGAAGGCGCCGTTGCCGATCCGCACCGGTCGGGCGCCGGCGTAGCCGGTCAGGTCGTCCCGGGTGGATTCGGTGAGGTCGCGTCGGCCGTCGATGCCGTACATGATCTGCAGGGCGCCGTCGTGGTTGGGTTCCAGGTCGGCGACGAATTGCATGAATTCGTCGGCTTCCCAGTCCAGGTTCAGGTAATGCAGCGCCTGCAGGGTGAAGGTGGTGTCCCGCATCCAGGTGTAGCGATAGTCCCAGTTG
>DATFQP010000355.1:0-7222 GCA_035264145.1 Propionibacteriaceae bacterium | reverse complement strand
ACTTCCTCGTACGTGGGATTCGGCGTGTAGCCGCCGGCATATCCGGCGGCTGTGTTCGTCACGCCAGGCGTCCGCCAGAAAAGCTTCTCCGCACCCCAGAAACAGCCCAGACCGAAATAGGCCACCTCCGATCCCTCCGGGACCCTCTGCACCGGGATGCCGAAGACGTCGTGAAAGGTGGGATTCACCAGAACGGGTCGTTCCCGACCGCGCAGGGCCGCGTCGGGGGCGATCATGGTCGACTTCTTGGATGTGAACAGCATGTTCTGTACCTCTCACCTCGCCGGTGCGCCCGGCTGATCTGCTGACAAAACGCTGACTCGAGCGGATCTGTTCCACCGCGCCAATCGCCACCTGCTCCACGCGTAGGCTCACCAGCATGACTCACTCGTCGGGTTTCTCGACCCGAGCAATCCACGCCGGGCAAGAACCCGATGCGGCGTTCGGCTCCGTCGTGCCGCCCATCTATGCCACCTCGACCTATGTCCAGGATGGCGTCGGCGCGCCACGTGGCGGCCACGAGTACTCGCGTTCGTCGAACCCCACCCGAACGGCCCTGGAAGAATGCATGGCCGCGCTCGAGGGCGGCCGGCATGGCTTCGCCTTCGCCAGCGGACTGGCCGCCGAAGACACTCTGCTACGGACGATCGCATCCCCAGGCAGCCATTTCGTCGTCCCGGCCGACGCTTACGGAGGCACGTTCCGCCTGTTCACCCGGGTTCATGAGCGCTGGGGTGTGATCGGCGTCGCGACGGATCTCACCGATCCGAAAAGCGTCGAGGCGGCCATTCGGACCGGGGAGACCACGGCGGTTTGGGTCGAGACGCCGACCAACCCGCTGCTGGCAGTGGCTGATATCGCAGCTATCGCTGACCTGGCACACGCCGCTGGCGCTCTGGTGATCGTCGACAACACCTTCGCCACTCCGTACCTTCAGCAGCCGATGGCCCTTGGCGCGGACATCGTGGTGCACTCCACCACCAAGTACTGCGGCGGTCATTCCGATGTGATCGGCGGCGCTTTGGTGACTTCCGACGACGACCTGGCGGAGCGGTTGCGATTCCATCAGAACGCCATCGGCGGAGTGGCCGGACCGTTCGATTCCTGGCTGGTGTTGCGCGGCCTGCGCACTCTCGCCGTTCGGATGGAGCGGCATTGTGACAACGCCGAACGCATCGCCGACTGGCTTGTCGAACACCCGCGCGTTGCAGAGGTCTACTTTCCGGGCTTGGCTGCCCACCCCGGTCATGATCTGGCCAAGCAGCAGATGCGCCGGTACGGCGGCATGATCAGCTTCCGGGTCCACGGCGGCGAGCCTGCCGCCCTCGATGTAGTCCGTCGCACCAAGATCATCCTGCTGGGCGAGTCGCTCGGCGGCGTCGAATCGTTGATCGAACACCCCGGGCGGATGACTCACGCTTCTGTGGCCGGCACTGAGCTCCAGGTACCCGATGACCTGATACGGCTCAGCGTGGGCATCGAAGATGTGGAAGACCTGATCGCTGACCTGGATCAAGCATTAGAGCACTAGTTCGCGAGCGTCGGTAGATCGCACGGCCCTGCCTGGACGAGTGAGCGAGCAGACACGCTTTTTTCGTCTGCGAGCGAGGGAGGAAGACAGGGTCATGGAGTGCGATCTGCGCGAGCGGACAGACACCAGTCAATGGGTTCAGCGCCGGCGCGGACGAGGAGCTCGTTGGCACGGCTGAAAGGGCGGGACCCGAAGAAACCGGCACGGGCTGACAACGGTGACGGGTGAGCGCTGGCGACATACGGCACCGTGCCCAGCATCGGGATCAGCGCTTGCGCGTCGCGCCCCCACAGGATTGCTACCAGCGGACCGCCGCGCTGCACGAGAGCCTCGATGGCCCGGGAGGTCACCGCCTCCCAGCCGCGTCCCCGATGGGAACCGGGGCGCCCCGGTTGAACCGTCAACACCCGGTTGAGCAGCAAGACGCCTTGGGTGAACCACGGCGTCAGGTCACCGCATTCGACGGGTGGGATACCTAGATCAGCATGGAGCTCGGCATAGATGTTCTGCAACGAACGGGGTATTGGCCGGACATCGGCCGCCACCGAAAACGACAGGCCAACCGGGTGCCCCGGAGTGGGATACGGGTCTTGCCCGACGATCAAGATCCGGACGTCGGCGAGCGGCCGGCTGAACGCTCGCAGCACGCACTGGCCGGCCGGCAGGTAGTTCCGGCCGGCGGCCAGCTCAGCGCGCAGAAAGCCGCCCATCGCGGTGATGGAGGGCGCCACCGGCGCAAGCGCCTCCGCCCAGTCGGCGCTGATGAGTTCAGTGAGCGGTCGTGGACCCATCGAGTTCCTCGGTTCGGCGATTCCTTTGCTTCCGGGGCATCCGCAGCGCTGCGCCCGCGCCGGCAACCAGCAGGCCGGCACCGACCCCGAAGGCGACACCGTACGACACTTTGTCGGCCAAGAGGCCGGCGGCCAGTGGACCGATGATCGCGCCGACATCAGAGCACATGGAGAAGATTGCCACCGCCGTACCGCCCTTGGCCCCCGCCACATCACCCACTGCTGCGGCCGGGGCCGTGCCGAGAAAGGCCGAAGCCACACCGTAAACACAGAGCGCCAGGATCAGCAGCCAGATGTTGGGCGCGAACGGAACCGCCAGGATCGATACCCCTCCGAGGGTGCCGCCGATGATCATCGCCGGACGGCGACCCACCGTGTCGACGAACTTACCCGCCGGTACCACCGCGAGCGTCTGGACGACCGATGCGCAGGCAAAAGCCACCCCCGTCCACGACGTCGGCCGATCCAGTACCTCGACCACCAGAACCGGCACGAAGGACATCCGGACGCCGAAGGAGGTCCATCCCTGCGCGAGGTTGGCCATGCAGGCAGCCTGATAACTCCGATCTCGGACGACCAGCCGCAGCGGCACCACGTCACCCGCCGCCCGCGACGATGGGCCGGCTCCCGAGCGGCCCAACATCAGCAGGCCCACAGTTCCCGCCACGACCAAGGTGGCGGCGTAGAAGAAAAACGGCGCGGTCAGCGAGATGGCTGACAGAAGGCCTCCAATAGCTGGACCGGTCATCCCGCCGATCAGGAATCCAGCTTGGAATACGCCGCTGGCCCGACCCCGCAGCCCGGCCTCCACCGAGGTCAGCAATAGCGTCGTCGCAGCCACGGTGAACATGGCCGATCCGAAGCCGCCCACCCCACGCAGGAGCAGCAGCTGCGGATAGGACTGTGAGATACCGGCCAAGCCGCTGGAGACAGCCACGATGAAGATGCCCAGCGCCAAGATCACCCGCTCCCCGGCGCGGTTGATCATGCGGCCGCAGAACGGGGCAGTGATGAGGCGCATCAGAGCGAAGACGGAGACCACTGCGCCGACGGCGAAGTTGTCGACCCCGAAGCTGCGGGCGAAGACCGGCAGCACCGGAATCAACACTCCGAAGCCGACGGCGATGCAGAATGCGATCAGTCCGAGCACGATGACCTCGCGTGGCATCCGGGTCGAGCGGTTGCGGCGAAGCCAGCTCGGCGCCGGGCTCGTGGCGTTCACGGCCATTAGTCTGCCTGCTCGCCGGCCGGTCCTGAGGACTCGAAAGGCTGGGGGAGTGGGTACGGTGGTGGGCGGGCGGCGGCAGATCCAGGAGGAAGCGGTGTCCGTATTCAGCGATATCCGCGCATGGCTAGCCGCCAGACGCGGTGTTCGCTCACAGGTCCCGTTACTGTTCACCGCACAGCAAGGTTCGTCGGCCATCGCCGGGCCCCATCGGGGAGAACCGGCGGCTTCCGACCGAGAACCCGGGACTTCGGAAGCCGCACAAGCGGCCCGAGAGTCCACGTCGCCGGATGCGGGTGAGGGTCGTGCTGGGGCGGTGGAGGGACGGATCGATTGGGGTCCGGTCGAACCCCGCTCCGCCGAGCGAAGGCTTGACGGGACCGACAAGGCTGGCGGCTCGAGGCCGCCTTCGCTGCCCGAGCCAGCGATGCAGCCCGACGCCCTGACGACGACGCTATCCGATTCCATCGTGCCGCGAGGGCTTCAGGTTGCCGCCGCATGGAGCTGGCGCGTCATCGCGATCGCCGCCATGGTCTACGGCCTCGGCTGGATCGCACGCTATCTGTCTGAAGTGCTGGTGCCGGTCGTCGTCGCCATCCTGGTTACGGCCTTGCTGCAGCCAGTGGCCAACCGGCTGCGGAAGTGGCGGCTGCCGCGCGGAGCTGCGACTGCCGTCACCGTCCTCGGCGGCCTGGCGCTGATCGCCGGTGTGCTCACCCTGATCACGACCCAGATCGTCAGTCAGTCCACCTCCCTGTCCGGCAACGTCGTCAGCGGCTTCAACCAGCTGGTCGACTGGCTGGAGAGCGGGCCGCTCAACCTCGATCCCGGATGGTTCGACGTCGGCACCTGGGGTGACCGGCTGCAGAGCTTCCTCGCCGACAGCAGGGACACAATCGCCTCCTATGCCGCCGATATCAGTGCAGGCATCGGGCACTTCTTCGCCGGTCTGGCAATCATGCTGTTCTCGTTGTTCTATTTCCTGTACGACGGCCGCGGGATCTTCACCTTTCTTCTCAAACTCTTCCCAAGCCAAGCTCGCGAGCGGGTCGACGAGGCCTGTCGTCGAGGGTGGGGGTCGCTCTCCTCGTTCGTTCGGGCAACCATCTTGGTGGCGTTCGTCGATGCCATCGGGGTCCTGATCGCCGCCCTGATCATCGGCGTTCCGCTGGCGCCGGCGCTCGCCGCGCTGGTCTTCCTCGGCGCCTTCGTGCCAATCGTCGGTGCCCTCGTCGCCGGGTTCGTCGCGGTGCTTGTCGCTCTCGTCGCGCTCGGATGGGTTCAAGCGTTGGTCATGCTCGGGGCGATCATCCTGGTCCAGCAAGTGGAGGGTCACGTCCTGCAGCCCTTCTTGATGGGACGGGCAGTCAAGCTGCACCCGTTGGCTGTGATCATCGGTATCGCTGCCGGCATCATCGTCGGCGGCATTGTCGGGGCGCTGATCGCCGTCCCGATCCTGGCCTTTGGTAAGGCCTTCATCCAGTACCTGGACGGGGCCACCGAGCCGCCGCTGGCGACAGCGATCCGGTGGCCGAGCGGTCGACGCCGGCACTAGGTCAGAGCGCTGAGCCCTTCGCGTACTGGGCGTAGGAGAGGTTCCAATCGGCGTAGCCGTTGCCCAACTCGACCCGGCGGCGGCTGCCCGTAGTGATGACCGGGTCGCCGATGAGCACCTGGTCGAACAGCCAGCGTGCGTTGCCTGTGCTCATGCCGACGCATCCATGGCTTGCGTTACGGCGTCCGAAGTTCCCGGAATTCCACGGCGCGGCGTGCAGGAACTCACCGGAGTTCGTGATCCGCATCGCGTAATGCACGTTGAGGTCGTAGTTCTCTTGGGCGCCGATCATCTCGTTGGTCATCCGATGGGTGTATTCCCGGTTCATGATCAGTTTCGTACCGCTGCGGGTCTGCCATCCGCTCTTGCCGGCGCTGATCGGGATAGTTCTGACGTGTTTGCCGTTGCGATAGACCTTCGCCTTGTGAGCGCTCAGATCGATCTTGGTGATCAAGGAGCGGCCGACCGTGAAAGAGGTGCTCGCCGACTGCTGGCCGTAGATCCCGCCGCCGGCGTTCACTCCGTTGATGCTCGCGCGCACACTGACCTTGGTGCCTGGCCTCCAGTAGTCCTTTGGTCGGTAGTGGACCTCTCGCGAGGAGAACCAACGCCAGCTGCCGGCTTGGGCCGGTGACGCCGTGACGTGCAGGTTCTTCTCGAACTCCTTGCGATTCTTCACCGGTACGTCAAAGGTCAAGATCACCGGCATGCCGGTGCCGACCCGGCTCTTCGGCAGGGGATAGATCGTTGGGAAGGTCTGCTCCGCCAGCGTCAGGTTGTGCGTAAGGAAGGATCGGGACTGCTTGATCACCGCGCTGGCGCTGTTCTTGCCGGCCATGGCAAGCACGTAGCTGAAATTGGGCTCCAACCGTTCGTTGGCCGTCCAGCGGGTCCGATCCTTGCTGAGGGCACCGTTGACCTGACCTTTGACCGGACGACCCCACCGGTCCCGTCCGCGGTAGGTCAGCGTGACCTTGGTGATCGTGCCGCCCGCCGCCTTGACCGAGACCAAGGTGTCGACCTTGACTCCGGTACCGCCGTCCTCGACGTTGCTGGTCAAGCTGACCGGCTTGACCGGAGCCGGGCTCGGCGAACCCGAGCCGTTGGGGGTCACCGACCCTGACGCTGACGCTGATCCCTGCTGGGAAGCTGCCTCAGCGGGCGCGGTAGTCGGCCCCGAGGCACACGCGGACAGCAGACTGGTCAACACCGCGGCGGCGGTCATGCCTGCCAGCGCCGATGCCCCGCTGGATCGCACCTGAACCCCTCAACGTCTCAAAGAACTGCTTTTCACCTAATGTCCCATCGCGATCAACTCCGAGTCGGAAGGCTCGCTGGCCGATTGGACGGCTGGACCGTGATTGCGTCCGATCAGTGGCTTCTCCCGCATGGTCAGGGCGACGATCAGCGCGACGACCATGAATGGCACTGCGACCAGGAAGACATCGTCCATGGATCGAGTGAAGGCGGTCAGCACCCAGGTCTTGACTGGTTCTGGCAGCGCTTGGATAGCGGTGACGTCGCGCAGCGACTGCGAGGCATTGCCGAGCTGTGCCTGCGCGTTGCCGGGCACCACCTCGACCAGGTGGTGCGTGAGCCGGGTGTTGAGGATGGCTCCGAACAGCGCGGTGCCGATTGCCCCGCCCATCGAGCGGAAGAAGGTCACCGCTGCAGTCGCCACCCCCATATTCCGGCGATCGACGCTGTTCTGTACGGCAGTCACCACGACTTGCATCGTGAGGCCGAGGCCGGCACCGAAGGCGAACATGATCAACGCGGCGGTCCAGTAGGGCGTGTCGACCGCCAGCCGGGAAAAGGCGACCAGTGCACCCCCGACAACGATGGATCCGGTGATGGGCATCCATTTATAGCGGCCGGTTCGGCTCATGATCTGACCGCCACCGATCGAGGTGGAGAAGATGCCGATGACCAGAGGCAGCATGGCGAGCCCCGACTCGGTGGCGGACATGCCCTTCACCGCCTGCAGATAGAGCGGCAGGTAGATCAGGCCGCCGAACATCGCGACGCCCATGATCATGGCAAAGATGATGTTGGAGTCGAAGGTCCAGTGGGTGAAGAGTTCCAGCGGAAGAATCGGTTCCTTGGCCCGGGACTCGACC
>DATFQP010000354.1:0-8250 GCA_035264145.1 Propionibacteriaceae bacterium | reverse complement strand
GGCGGAAGATCGTGGTGTCCACGTCGATGCCTGGCAACCCCGGGGTCATTTCGGCCATGGCCTGCTCGACGCCCCGAGTCACCTCCAACGTGTTGGCTCCCCGGAACTTCTGGACGACCAGCAGCAGTCCCTCACCGTCGTTGACCACAGCGTCGCCGAATAGCGGCCCCGGGTCGACCACCACCCGACCCAGGTCGTGTAGCCGCAGTGTCTTGCCGTCGCGCTCCAGCACCGGCACCTGACCCAGCTCCTGCGGTCCGGTGATCGGCTGGACGTGCCGGATGCCCAGTCGCCGGTCGCCCGATTCGACAAACCCGCCGGTGCCCACCACCGCTCCGTCGCTGTAGCGCAGCAGACCGGCGTCGAGGGCGTCAGCGGATGTGTCCATCACCTGCTGCAAGGTGACGTCCTGCGCGGCCATCTTCGCCGGATCAACCTGGACGTGCCGTTGTGGCAGCCGCTCGCCCCAGATCGCAACCTGGGCCACCCCCGGCACCCGCAGCAGGCGGGCCCGGATCTTCCAGTAGGCAAGGTCTGACATGTCGGTCAGGTTGACGGTGTCCGAGGTCAGGCCGATCTTCATGATCCGGCTGGTGGCCGACAGAGCCGGCATCATGAACGGCGGACTCGCCCAGGTGGGCAGGGTGGCCGTGATCTGGGAGAGCCGCTCGGCGACCAGCTGGCGGGCGCGGAGCTCGTCGGTGTCCCGGGAAAAGAACAGCTGGATCGAGGACAGCTGGGCGACCGACTTGGATCGCAGATCCTCCAGCCCCTCGATCCCGTTCAGCTGGTTCTCGATCGGGACCGTGATCAACTCCTCAACCTCGTTGGAGGAGTTCCCCAGAGCGATGGTTTGGATCTCCACCCGTGGGGGAGCGAACTCCGGAAATACGTCCACTTTGGTCTCAGGGATCTGGACGAAGCCGACCGCGAGGCTGGCGGCGGCGAGGAACAGCACGATCCAGCGGAACCTCAGGCTGGTCGCAACGATGCGCTGCATCAGCGTCCGACCTTCGGTCGCGGGCATCGCGGCGTGATCTTCGGTCGCGGGCATCAGTGCTTACCTGCCATTCCCAGCTCCGCGCCGTAGACCTCCGTAACGCCCTGGGTCACGACCTTGGTGCCCGGCGGTGGGCCGTCGGACAGCGTGACCCGGTTGCCGTCGATCTCGGCCACAGCCACCTTCGCCCGCAGGAAGGTCAGCGGCTCAGGGGCGGTGTATACCCAGGTCTTGCCTTGCTTGTCGTAGATCAGCGCCGCGTACTCGACCACCAACGCCCCCTCGCGGCCTGTGACCGTGCTCATTGTGAGATCGACCCGGCGGGCTGCCTCCTCGGTGAACTTCACCGTCGGAGCCGACGACGGGTCCGCTGTGGTCACCGTGGCAGGGGCGTAGTCGTCGTCGCCGCTCGGTTCTTCCACCTCGCTGCAAGCGGTGATGGTCAACGCGAGGAGGGCGACCGCGGCCCCGACAATTCGCCGTCCCGCATGTGGTGGGGAACAGTCGCGGGTCGCCATCATGGCCGGTCCTGGGTGGTGGCCGTCGTGGTTCTCGATCGATCCTCCCAGCCGTTTCCGGACTGGGCCAGCGAGCTCGATGTAGCCCGCTGAGGGGTGTCGTCGTGGTCTGCGGGCATCGGCCCAGCGGCCGCCGTGCCGACCGTCGGCGTGTGCCGATAGAGCGCCGGCAAACCGAACAAGGTGATCAGGGTGGTCGTCACCAGCCCGCCCAGAAGGACGACGGCCAAGGGGTGCACGATCTCCAGGCCGGGCCGGGCACCGAGCACGACGAACGGCAGCGCCAGTGCCGCGATGGCGAGGAGGGAGGTCAGCACCGGCGCCAGCCGGACTCGAGCAGCAGCCTGGATGACTCCTTCACGGTTCTGCCCTGCACCCGACGCCTCTGCTTGCTGCAGATCGGTGATCATGGAAAGCCCGGTCCGGGCGGCCAAGCCGAGGATAGCCAGCAGACCGAGCAGCGAACCCAAGGTGAACTCTCGTCCGGTGAACAGTCCGGCGACGACACCACCGGACAGGGCCAGCGGCAGGGCCACGGTCTGGACCATGGCCAGTCGCCAGCTGCCGAACGCCGCCTGGAATAGCAGGAAGGCCGCGAGCAGGGCGGCAATAGCGACCCCAATCGTGCGACCGATGCCGATCTCGTCGGCCGTGCTCTGCCGCAGCACCTCAGCGTGGTATTCAAGCGGGAAATCCAAGCCGCGGACCTGCTGCTCGACGTCGCCGATCACCGCGTTGACACTGCGGCCGTCGACGCCGGCCACGACATCTACCCGGCGCGACACGGCGTCCCGCTGGATGACGGCTGGCCGGTCGACCACCCGTACGTCGGCAACCTGGCCGAGGCGGATCTGGCCACCCTTGGGCAGGTCGATAAGGAGGTTGCGAACGTTGTCCACGCTGCTGCGCGTGGTCGGCACGCCCTGGACGATGACGTCGAAGACCTTCTGCTCCTCGAAGACGCTGCCCACCTGAATGCCTTGGAGGAGGGTTGCCTCGGCCCGGCGGACGTCACCAGGGGTGATGCCAGCGGCTTGGGCCTTGGCCAGGTCGACCTCGATCTCGACCGTCGGCTCCATCGTGGTGGTGATCACGCGTGGGTCCACGATCCCATCGACTCCGGAGAGCAGGCTTTGAACCCGGTTGGCCTGCTCCCGCAAGACGTCGGGGTTCTGGCCGTAGAGCCGTACGGCGACTGGCTGGTCCAGCCCGGTAAGCAGATCCAACTGTGAACCCTTCACCGGATTTGTACCGGTGGTCAGGGCGCCGACGTCGCGCATTTTCTGGGTGGTGTACGACACCACTTCGGGTGTCACGCCGGGCACCGTGGCGGCTGCCTCCCGGATCGAGTCAAAGGTTGTGTCATAGTCGGCGTCCGGTTTCAGCGTGACCCAGACGTCGCCGGAGCTCACGTTGACGACCCGGTCACCGGTCACGGCCCGCCCGATATGTGCACCGGCGGTGGCAACTCCGGGCAGCGACTGCAGGGCCTGGGTGACCTGGGTCGTCTGCTCGGTCATCTTGGTGTTCGACGTTCCCGGTTGGCCGGTGAGTCGGACGACGACGTTGCGGTCGGCGAAGCTGGGCATCAGCGACATGTTCAACAGCGGCACGACGATGACCGCGATCAGCGCGCAGGCCCCGGCCGCCAGCAGCACGGGCCGCAGGTTGCGGCTGAACTTTGCGAGGGCGGCTTCGTACCGGGTGCCCAACCGCTCGGACCACCGTGGTTCGGCGGAGCCACCGCCACGCCACCGGGCAAACAGCACGGCGGTGAGCGCCGGGGTAACGGTCACCGCGACCAGCGTCGCCGCAGCGACGGCCAAGGCGTACGCCCAAACCATCGGGGTGAAGAACGCACCCGGCCGGCCGCCTAGCACCGCGACCGGCAGGATCGCCAAGAGGGCAACCAGCGTCGCGTACACCAATGGCCGCCTCGCTGTGGCGGACGCCTCGGTGATGGTCGAAGTGACACTCCGTGTTTCACCTGCCAGCCGGCTGTCGTGCAGGCCACGGACCACTCGAGCGCTCGGTGCCACCGCTTCGTCCACTACGACGGCGATGGCGGCAGCGAGGCCGGCGAAGACCAGCGCGTTCAGGCCCTGACCAGCGACGTGGAGCACGAGCGCTGCCGTGATCAACGACAGCGGAACGGTGACCAGGGCGACCAGGGTCGCTCGCCAGGAAAGGCGGAGCGCGACCAGGGTCAACAGCATCAGTAGACCGCCGATCAGCGCGGCCAAACCGAGGTTGTCGAGCGCCTCGCTGACGTAGTCCGCCGGCCGGAACACCGTCGTATCGCTGGTGATGCCGGTCAGGCCGGGACGGAGTGCCTCGAGGGCGTCCTCGACCCCTTTGGTGACCTCTCGAGTGCTGACTCCAGGGAACTTCTCGACGACCAGGAACAAACCGGGTCCACCAGCAACGACGGCGTCACCGATCAGCGGCTGGTGATCGACCTTGACATCGGCGACATCGCCCAGTTGCAGTCGGCCGTCCGTGCCCTCGACCGGAACCTGGGCCAGCTCGCCCGGATCGGCGATCTTCTCCAGCAGATGACGCACCTGCAGCCGCTGTTGCGGGGTTTCGATGAAACCGCCCGTGCCCGGGGTCGACGCTTCGAGGAAGGTCAGCGGCGAGACTACCTGGGCGTTGCCGCTGGTGGCGATCACTTGGTTCAGCGTCACCTTGCGGTCGCGGAGCCGGGTCGGGTCAACCTGGACCTGCAGTTGCTGGTCGCGCATTCCCCAGACGGAAACGTTCGCCACCCCGGGCACCCCCATGAGCTGCGGACGTACCGTCCAGCGTGCGATGACCGACTGTTCGATGAGACTGAGGTCGTTGGAGGACAGTCCGATCATGAGGACGCGATTGGAGGAGGAGAGCGGCTGAAGCAGCGTTGGCGGCTTCGAGACGTTGGGCAACGCGTGCGCCTGGGTCAGCCGCTCTTCGACCAGCTGGCGGGCCTGGTAAATGTCCGTGCCGCCCGCGAAGACCAGCACGATCGAAGAGAGTCCCGGCACCGATTCGGACCGGATGACCTCGACGCCCTCCACGCCGTTCAGCAGATCCGCCTCGAGCGGGACCGTGATCAACTGCTCCACTTCGTCGGCCGATAAGCCGAGAGCCTCGGTCTGGATCTCCGCGTAGGGCGGTGTGAATTCGGGAAGCACATCGACCGAGGCCTGGCGCAGCTGCACCACACCGACCGACAACACTCCCAGCGCGATTGCCAGGATCAGCAGGCGAAACCGAAGTACGCCGGCAAAGAATGAAGTCATGGTGCCCCCCAGATTCGTTAGTCGAATCCCCCGAGAGCTACTTGCGTCGTTGTACTGGCTTTAGGCCGTTAAATTGTCGTTAATCGGACGATCTGTCAAGCGGTTTCGATTATCGAGTACACAACCGTGAGAGGGTTTTCGAATAATGCGCCACTTCATTGACACAGCACGTACGAGTCGTTATACGATTGCTCCAAGCCGGAGCCGTTCGGTCATTGGTTTCTGCGCACGTTTCGCATCTAAGGGCTTTCCTCATTGCCGTGGCCATGTGGGGTCTATTCGTCCTGACCATTACTTGTTGTGAAGAAGCGGGCGGTCGGCGTGCCCAAGGCCGAGTTACCTGCGTTTTTGTGGAGCTCCGTTGCTGTTGACACCGGCTGGCATCGGGGAAGAGCAGTGAGGGGAGCGAACGGGTCGTGACGTCCTGTTTGGGCAGCTGCCTCAGGATCGGCTAGCCTGGCTCACCGGCGTGGTCCATGCTCCCGCTCTGCGGGCCTATAGCTCAGTCGGTTAGAGCGCTGCCCTGATAAGGCAGAGGTCAGTGGTTCAAGTCCACTTAGGCCCACCCTCGCAAGATCCCTCTGACTAGCCCAAATGCTTCTTCGGAGTGCTTATGTCGATCCGGCCTAGCCGTAAGAATCGGCTCAAGGACTCTTTCGGGACTCACCTCAGTTTGCGCGTGTCCAGCTGAAGTACGTTGTCTGAGTCCTTCGAGCCGCCTCCCAGCAGCGTGTCCAGACGGTCGACCGCCGCCTCCCAACCATCCTCGAAGAGGCCGCCGTAGCGGGTCAGCGTGAACGCGACGCTGTTGTGGCCGGCCCACTCCGAAACCTCCCGGACGTTACAGCCAGCCGCGACCAGGATTGCCACAAAGCTGTGCCGCAGGCCGTGGAAGGTGATGCTGGGGATCCCGGCACGGATGACGGCCGGCTGCCAGACGCGGCGACTGAACAGGCTGCGGGCGAGTGGGCCGCCCCGGGGGGCCGTGAAGACCAACGCGTCGGGCTCCGGACCGACGAAGGTCGCGAGGTGCTCCTCAAGTCGACGTATCACCGACCGCGCCACCGGAACAGTGCGCTTGGAGCGGGAGGTTTTCGGTTCCTGACCGAGGGTCACGTGACCGCGCACCTCAACCGCTGTGCTGACGACTGCGATGCGGCACCGCAGGACGTCGATGCTGGCCCTGGTCAAGCCAGCCGCCTCACCCCAGCGCAGACCAGCGTAGGCACCAACGAGCACCATGGCTTTGTACTTGTCGGGCATGGCGTCGACCAGCTGCTCCACTTCAGACTGGGATAGGAATCGGGGCGGTTTGAGTGGTTCCGAAGGCAGCGGCACGCTGATCGCTGGGTTGATCGCGATTCGGTTGTCCGCGATCGCCGCGTCGAGACATTGGCGAAGCGCGAAGACAGCTTTGCGGATGGTGGAGGGGGAGAGGCCGGCGGCAAGCATCTCGGCCACCCAGCTGCGTACGGCCGCGTTGGTGATCCTGACCAGTGGGGTGGTGCCGAACCTGGGCAAGACCTGGACCTTCAGCGTGATCTCGAGTCGTGTGCGGGTGGTCAGCCTGAGGTCATGCCGGGTGTGGCTCCAATCGGCGGCCCACTTCTCAAGTCGGATCTCACCGCGACGGGGATCGCGCCAGAGTCCGTTGCCGACTTCGAGCTCGATCTCGGCTTTTCGGCGTTCCGCGTCGACCAGGCGCCGCTTTGTCTCACTGTGCGGTTTGCCGGCGGCATCGCGGTAACGCACCTTGTAGCGGACGACCGATCTCGTGCGCCCGGACTTGTCTCGCTGCTCAAGCTGGCGGCGTTCGATGTACACCACGGTTTTACCAACCCATCTGGTCGCGACGGTCGGCTTGCGTCTCAAGCCATTCCTCGACTGCCGCGCGGCGGTAGCGGACGTGACGGCCGATCCGATACCCGACCGGTCCTTCGCCTCGGTGCCGCCAGCCATATAGCGTGTCGATCGAAACGCCAAGCATCTCGGACAACTCTGGCAGAGTCATCAGCGGCTCGGTCGATTTCTTGCCCGTGATCATCTTCCTTTCTCCTCCGGATGCGTCGGTGGTTCGCAGGTCGAAGCCAGCGATAGAACCTTTCCTCTATTAGGCACTGGACAGCTCCTATCTAGCCACGTGGGACGGACAGGTGGCTCATTCACCGCCGAGCCTGTGGATAACCGGGTGGCGCTGAAACCTCTACAGATTCCCTATGGCGGACAACCGTTGCTGGCGGTCACTCTTTGTAGTCAAATTTGTTGCAGAGGGGACTTCGTGAGCCCGTCGGCGCTCAAGCGATCTCCTTCCCACCGCGGTCACCGAGGCTGCAGTTGCATGGCTCGTCGGCAAATCCGCCGTCCGCATCGGCGTTGCGATGCGTCTAGCCGAGCCGCGATCCGCGACCGCGGACTAAAGGACGCGGGCATGGCGTCTTCACAGATCCATGCACGGCCGGGAACGTCCTCCGCTAGTCACCAAGGTTCGCGTTAATGTGGCTCGGTTGCAGTAGCGCTGCCGTCCAGAGATCGGTTACGAGTTGACATGCGCCTCACCAGTGAGGCGGCGCGGTTGGATCTCTAGTCCCGCCCGTGACGAGTCCACTGACCGCTTCCATGCCATCGACAGTCGGCCTGTGTTGTGGAGGGGCGCTGAGGCTGGCGAGTGGTCCTCCGAGTTCGCCGGGGACTGCGACTGTGCGAGCGGATTCGTAAGCAGTTTGGTATCAGCGTCGTCGTCAAGCTGACCTTCTCGTTGCGAAGGCATCGCGTCATCTGGTCAGGTTTGAGCATCGCGTCATTGATGTGCTTCTGCAGTGGCAGTGGCAGAGGTGCCTGATGCGATCTGGGGGCACAGATGGGGCACGGGTCCAGGATTCAGCATCTCCTCTCTCGCGACCTGGCGTCAGTCGTTACTGCGGAGCCGGCCGCGCACCAATCAGGGATGTACCGGTATGGATGGGGCCTGGTCGCTGCCGGGGGCCCAGGCCATGAGAAGGCAATTCGAAGGCGCCGGCGCACAACATTTAGCGGGGCGTTTCGAGGTGCCCTTTCAGGTCCTCAATCTCGGATGACTCGTTGCTGTGCCCCGGCTGGCCTCGTCGCGGCCTGTCCCAATGCTCCGGCCAGGCGGGTGGAGCGGGCCGAACGGGCCGGCGTTCTGGTCGGGCGCGGCTCGGGCCGACCGAGGGCCAGACGATCCGGGTCGGCCTGGCCGGTCGGACCGCCACCGCCGAGATGGTCGACCGGCTGCTGGCCGCGCTGTCCGGGTGGGCGCCGGTACGGTGCAAAGGTGACGTCGGTACGGCGGCGGTGGGTCATCCTGCTGGTTGCGGCGACGGCGGCGGCTGGCTGCACGGGCGGCGGTTCCAGGGCACCAAGCACGGCGCCGACGAGCCCGCCCGCGCCGGCCAGCACGATCACCTGGACCGACTGCCGGCTGCCGAGCGAC
>DATFQP010000353.1:0-2928 GCA_035264145.1 Propionibacteriaceae bacterium | reverse complement strand
AACCTGCTGATCGCGGATACCGGCTTCGACGGCACCGTCGTCAAGATCGAGACCCGAGGGGTCAAGGAGGACGTCTCCGCGTGCTCCGGGGCCGTCCTGTCGGTCGCGGCCGGCGAAAACTGGGACGGGCTTGTAGTGCGGACGCTCGAGGAGGAATTCGTCGGCCTCGAGGCCATGTCTGGTATCCCCGGCCTGGTGGGCGCCACACCGATGCAGAATGTGGGCGCCTACGGGGCAGAGGTGTCGGACTCGATAGAGATGGTCCGCGCGTACGACCGCCAGAACCAGGAGATCCGGACCTTCGCGCCGGCCGAATGCGGTTTCTCGTACCGCAGCTCACGTTTCAAGGTCGAAACCGGCCGGTACGTGATCTTGTCGATCAGCTTCCAACTCCGGCTCGGGTCGATGTCGGGACCGATTCGCTACCCCGAACTCGCCCGAGCCCTCGGGGTCAAGGTGAACGGCCGGGCACCCGCCACGGCCGTCCGGGAGGGGGTGCTGGACCTCCGTCGCGCCAAGGGCATGGTGCTCGACGGTGACGATCGCGACACGTGGAGTGCCGGCTCCTTCTTCACCAACCCAATCCTTGATGTCCAGCAGAGCGCGGCGCTCCCGGCCGACGCACCCCGGTTCCCCCAGGCGGACGGTCGCGTCAAGACCAGTGCCGCCTGGCTGATCGAGCGTGCCGGCTTCGGCAAAGGTTTCGGGGACGGAGCCGCCCGGGTCTCGACCAAGCACAGCCTTGCCCTGACCAACCGGGGAGCGGCGACCGCCGCAGACCTGCTGAACCTGGCGCGGCTGATTCAGACCGGCGTGCGAGCGCGATTCGGCCTTACGTTGGTCCCGGAACCGGACCTGGTCGGATGTGAACTGTGACCACCCCTGACTTCGCCGTCTGGGCTCCCCAGCCCGAACGCGTGGCCCTGCTCGTGCGCCCGGCCTCCGAGCCGGGGCCGCAAGCCACCGTCGTCGCGATGGAACGTGACGAGGAAGGATGGTGGCGCCCGGCCGAAACCCTGCCGGCGTTCACCACCGGTGATGTCCGCTACGGCTATCTGCTGGACGACGCCGAGACACCGTTACCTGACCCCCGCTCACGTCGGCAGCCGGACGGAGTACACGCCCTTTCCCAGACTTTCGACCCCGCGGCCTTCGGTTGGTCGGACGATGGGTGGTACGGCCGACAGCTCGCTGGTGGAGTGATCTACGAGCTGCATCTCGGCACCTTCACTCCGGGCGGCACGTTGATCAGCGCGATCGAGCGACTCGATCACCTTGTGGAGCTGGGCGTGGACTTCGTCGAGTTGATGCCGGTGAACGCCTTCAATGGAACCCACGGCTGGGGCTACGACGGCGTGGCGTGGTACGCGGTGCACGAGCCGTACGGCGGCCCGGGCGCCTATCAGCAATTCGTCGACGCCTGCCATTCTCGCGGCCTGGCGGTGATCCAGGATGTGGTCTACAACCACCTGGGACCAAGTGGCAACTACTTGCCGCAGTATGGCCCGTACCTCACCGAGAACGCCGCCAACACCTGGGGCGCCGCGGTCAACCTGGACGGCGAGCACTCCGATGAGGTTCGGCGCTACATCCTCGACAACGCGGCCATGTGGCTGCGGGACTATCACGTCGACGGGCTGCGGCTGGACGCGGTACACGCCCTGTACGACGCTCGGGCCGTGCACCTACTAGAGGATCTGGCCATGGAGACTGGCGCTTTGAGCGCCGCTCTGAGTAAGCCGTTCCCGTTGATCGCGGAATCGGATCTGAACGATCCGCGCTTGATCACCTCCCGGGAAGCGGGTGGATACGGGTTGACAGCACAGTGGAGTGACGACTTCCACCACGCTCTCTACGTCAGCCTGACCGGTGACAAGACCGGCTACTACGCGGACTTCGACTCGGCCGAGGCGCTGGCCAAGGTCTTCGAGCAAGGCTTCTTCCACACCGGGACGCGATCCAGTTTCCGCGGACGCACCCATGGCCATCCGATCGACACCTGGCGAACCGCCACCTGGCGGCTGGTGGTCTGCTCCGACAATCATGATCAAATCGGCAACCGGGCGGACGGCAGCCGGCTGTCGGGGAAGATCGACGACCAACAGCTGGCCGTCGCCGCGGTGATCACCCTGCTGAGTCCATTCACGCCGATGGTCTTCATGGGAGAAGAGTGGGGCGCACGCACGCCCTGGCAGTTCTTCACCTCCCACCCGGAGCCGGAGCTCGGCGAGATCGTCGCGAAGGGACGGCTCGAGGAGTTCGCGCAGATGCAGTGGGACACCTCCAACGTGCCCAACCCGCAGGACCCGTCGACCTTCACCAACTCCAAGCTCGACTGGTCCGAGCCGCAGTCCGGTGAGCACGCCGACCTGCTGAAGCTCTACGCCGAGCTGCTGCACGTGCGCCGCAGCTACCCCGACCTCACCGACCCGCGGTTCGACCACGGCGAGGCCACGGCGAACGACGAGGAGGGCTGGCTCAAGGTCGAGCGCGGCGACGTGCTGATCGTCGCGAACTTCAGCGACACCCCGAGCGAGGTCGAGGTGGGTGGTCCGGTGGAGTCCCTGGTCAGCGTGGGCGAGGTGTCCACCGACGGCGACCGGCTCAAGCTGGCCGGCCACTCGGCCGTCACGGTCCTGCGCCAGCACGAGCCGCACACCAGCTGACCTTCTGACCGTCTCGTTCCCGGCAAGTGGTCAGGGACGGCACCGACGCCCGGCGTGTCGTTGCCGCCCTCGACCACGTGCTGGAGGGCCCTCAGGAGTCGACCTTGATCTCGCGCTTGAGGATCTTGCCGGTCGGCCCCTTCGGCAGCTCGCCGAACCGGACGACCCGGGGGTACTTGTACGCGGCGATCTGGTCGGCCACGAAGTCCCGCAGCTCCTCCGGGGTCGCCGTCGCGCCGTCCTTGAGGGTGACCAGCGCGGC
>DATFQP010000352.1:0-3536 GCA_035264145.1 Propionibacteriaceae bacterium | reverse complement strand
GGCGAACATACAATCCCTGCGTGCCAGGACGGATCAACGACGAGGACATCGTCGCCGTCCGGGACCGCGCCCGAGTCGAGGAAGTGATCGGCTCCTACGTCACGTTGCGCAATGCCGGTGGCGGATCCCTCAAGGGCTTGTGCCCCTTCCACGACGAAAAGACTCCCAGCTTCCAGGTGACCCCGTCCCGTGGCTTCTGGTACTGCTTCGGAGCCTGCGGCGAGGGCGGTGATGTCATCGACTTCCTGCAGAAGATCGACAATCTCTCTTTCACCGAGGCCGTCGAGCGGCTGGCCGATCGGGTGGGAGTCCATCTCCGTTACACCGATGATCATCGTCCATGGACCGAACCTGGCCAGCGGATCCGGTTGATGGAAGCCCTGCACGCCGCAGCCGAGTTCTTTGCCGAGCGGCTCAGCGGGCCGGACGCCGTCGAAGGCCGTCAGTTCTTGTCCGAACGAGGCTTCGACCGAGCGGCGGCAGAGCGCTTCGGGGTCGGCTTCGCGCCTCGTGACGGACGCGCTTTGCTGCGCCACCTCCGGGGACGGGGTTTTGCGGACAAGGATCTGGTTGCCGCCGGTCTGGCCCGGGAGTCGGGTTACGACTTCTTCCAGGGTCGGCTGCTCTGGCCGATCCGGGACTCGGGCAAGCAGGTGCTGGGTTTCGGAGCCCGCCGTCTCTACGAGGACGATCGGGTGCCCGCGAAGTACGTCAATACGCCGGAAACCCTGCTCTACAAGAAGTCTCACGTCTTGTACGGCCTCGATCTGGCCCGGATCGCGATCGGCAAGAAAAGCCAAGCGGTTGTGGTCGAGGGCTACACCGACGTCATGGCGGCCCATCTGTCCGGCGTGGAGACCGCCGTCGCCTCCTGCGGAACGGCGTTCGGCGATGATCATGCTCGGCTGCTGCGTCGGTTGATGGGTAACCATGACGCCTTCCACGGCGAGGTGATCTTCACCTTTGATGGGGATGCTGCGGGTCAGGCAGCCGCACTCAAGGTGTTCAGTGGCGATCAGAACTTCATCGCCCAGACCTACGTCGCGGTTGAGCCGACCGGGCTTGATCCCTGCGACCTTCGCCTCCAGCACGGCGACGCCGCCGTACGCGAACTGGTCGCTCGACGCGTGCCGCTCTACCGGTTCGTGATGAGCAACATGCTGTCCCAGCACGACCTCGACCGGGCCGACGGCCGGCTGGCCGCACTCCGCGCGGCGGCGCCGCTGGTCGCCAGCATCCGGGATACCGCACTGGTCTCCGGCTACATCCGGGAGTTGTCCGGGATGCTGGGCATGGACATCGAGGAGGTCCGGGCAGAGGTTGTGCGCGTTGCGTCACGTGGTGGTCGCAAGTCGCCGGAACCACCGGCTGAGCCCCTCGCGGAATCACGGCCGACGGGATCGCAGCTGCCCGATCCCGCCGACCGGCTACTGGCCACCGAGCGCGAGACCAGCAAACTGCTGGTGCAAGCGCCGCAGCTCTTTGAGGAAGGGTGGGATGGCTTGACCACGGGGGACTTCACCCACCCGGCGTACGGGGCTGTGTTGACCAGCGTGGAGAAGGCAGTCGCCGAGCCCACGGAGGAGGACTGGGTTCATCGGGTTGCTCGAGCGGCTGATTCTGATCATGTCCGTTCCCTCGTCGTCTCCCTTGCCGTGGAGCCACTCCAGGTCAGTGGTGAGGTAACCCGACGATTTGTGGTCGCGCACTCGGCCCGCTTGCAGTTGCTTCGCGTGATGCGCCAGATCGCTGATCTCAAATCACGGCTGCAGCGTACGAATCCCTTGGAGGCCGAGAAGAAGTACAACCAAATGTTCTCCGAGCTCGTCGTTTTGGAGGCGCGGCGCCAGCAGCTCCAGACGCGGAGCCTTGGAGCGCAGAATTAGCGCCATTTTGGGTGGCGAACGACCGCGTTCTCCACAGTGCTGAAGGCGTCGAGGCGCCGCGTCCACAGACTTGCGATGGGTTCGCTCGTTGCGTGATTCGTCGAGCACAGTGGCGGTGTGCCGAGTGTCCGAGTTGATCATGAAGTGCACGCTGTCCTTGGTCGGGAGGACGAGCGAAAGCTTGCGTGGCAGATGGAGGCGGGCGTGCTCGCGGGGGAGCGCAGGCTCAGCGGGAACGAGGTGTCTGACGCCGAGGCGGCCGAACTGCTTTTGATCGAGGAGGAGGGCGACCGGGCGCGGCTGCGGTTCATCTCGGCCAACCTGGCGCTGGTGTCGCTGGTGGTCCGGGAGCTCGCACCGCGAAGCCTCTTTCCGGAGCCGGATCTGTTCCAGGAAGGTTGCCTGGGACTCGCCGTCGCGGTGATGCGCTTCGACTACACCCGCGGTATCCGCTTTGCGACGTATGCGTTGTATTGGATTCGCGCCTATGTCGGCGCGGCGACCGTGCGGCAACTCGGTGCGATGAACCTGCCGGTCAGCCGGGCCGAACAGTACCGGACCGCTCGGCGCCAGGAGGCAGAACTGGCCCAGGTGCTGGGCCGGTTGCCGACCACCGGGGAACTGGCTGAGGCTCTGGGGAAGGGTGAGGAATGGACATCCCGACTGATCAACTACCAGCGGCCGCAGTCGCTGAGCGCGCTTGATCTCGATCTCGTTCCCGTCAGCGTCGAGCAGTCCTCGGCTATGACCAAGGTCGACCGCGAGGTGCTGGGAGCTGAGCTGCTTCGCCGTCTTGATGACGTTGACCGTCGGGTGCTGGAGTTTCGGCTGGGATTTGCCGATGGCGAGCCGCACAGCTATGCCGAGACGGCCAGATCGCTGCACATGACCACCACCCAGGTGCGCCGCTGCGAGCGTCGGGCCCTCGAGCAGCTGCGAGGGATATGTCCGCAGAGCGCGGCCGCGCAGCTTTGACCGGGCGGAGAATGGCGGCGTGCGGGAAAACAGAAGCGTGTCAGCGCGATGGTGGTCCCCAGCCCGTGGGCTGCCGACCGGCACGTATCAGTCGTGGCTGGAGTCAGCCCGGACCCATCCCGGGCGCCAAACACGCATCCTCGCCTGGGCACGAACGCCGAGCGGTGTCTGCATCGGCAGCCCCTCGATGTTCTCCTACGGCAGTGAGTCGGCATGGTGGCACGTCGGCTGGCACCAGATCGAGCAGGGAGGTTGGAACGCCGAGACGCACAAGCTGAGCTGGTCTACCTACGACGGTGGCCGCGAGTTCATCGAACTGGTCGAGCCGGGTCGCATGCCCGAACTCTTCCGTGAGCGTGTCTCGGCCAGCATTGTCGCTGAACGGTTTGTGCCGATCGCCGGCGAACGGGGTGTGACGGTCAGCGGCCGCCGTGATTTGGCCGAGGCGTCGCCAGCCATCACCTGGCACCAGACACTCGGCCGCGGGCTCAGTTGGAACTCCGACGAGGTTCGGGAGGCGGTCAACGTTGCCTTGGCTGAGCTGCAAGCGGAATACGGACTGCTCTGAGAGCGGCTGGTAAGGTACGTAGCCGTCTCACGATCCCTCGTAGCTCAATTGGCAGAGCATTCGACTGTTAATCGAAGGGTTGTTGGTTCGAGTCCAACCGGGGGAGC
>DATFQP010000351.1:0-8959 GCA_035264145.1 Propionibacteriaceae bacterium | reverse complement strand
CCGTACGCATCGCGTGGCACGCCAACGCCAGCGCAGCGATCAGCGCGATGAACCCGGTCGTGTAGCCCATGTAGGGGCGCAGGAACAAGATCGCCACCGCGCCGGAGGTGGTCCACCCGATCAGCGCCAGTGCCGCGGCCGATAGCCGACCGAAGATCGGCCGCGCCAACCGGTATAGCGCATAGCCGGCAACCACGGACAGCGCGGTCGGCACGATCCGCAGCGGCCACACCCCGCTCCAAAACGCCAGGAACGGCGCAATCAGGTAGGTCTCGGTCGTCGAGCCGTAGTCATTCCCGGCCACTATAAGGCGGAAGTTCCCACGCAGGACCTCGTACGCCTGCAGGCCGGTCACGCCCTCGTCGGCGTTCAGTGGGACCAGCGACGTGCGCATCAGCCAAACCCTGATCAGCACCCCGATCGCCACCGCCGGAAGGCACGCGAGCAGCAGCTTACGGGTCGACACCCCGGCTCGGCGGTCCGACTTGGGGTCGGTGATCACCGGCCTTCACTCGTCCTTCGGGTAATGTGCGACGGCATCAGGCTATTCGCACCGACGCGCCCCGGCCTGCAGGACCAACAGTCGAGCGCGACTCGACGAGATTGTTGAGGAGTGGCCTGGTGGCAGACCGTGCGTCAGCCCCGGCTTCACCGCCCCCCGACGGTGAGGTATCGGCTTATTTCCGCACCCGTCTAGCCCCCAACCCCCATCGCGCCGCCGTCTGGAAGTACCTGTGTGCCTATCTGCAGCGCTGGATCCCGGCCGACGCCGCCGTCCTGGATATTGGTGCCGGGTGGTGCGACTTCGCGAACAACATCACAGCGCGGCGCGTGGTGGCGATGGATCGGGACACCACTGTGCGGCGCGCCGCGGCCGAGCACGTCCAGGCCGAGGTGGGTGACTGCACCGACCTGTCACGCTTCGACTCAAGCTCCTTCGACGTGGTATTCGCCTCCAATCTGCTCGAACACCTGGAGCGGTCGGCGACCGCGCTGCTGCTGGCCGAGTCGGCCCGGGTACTGCGGGAGGGCGGTATCCTGATTCTGCTGCAGCCGAACTTTCGGCTAAACCCCGGCGGCTACTTTGACGACTACACGCATGTGGCGATCTACACCGACCGCTCGCTGGCCGACTACCTGCGTTCAGAGGATTGGCGGATCATTCAGGTGTATCCGCGGTTTCTTCCATTGACGATGAACAGCAAAGGCTCCGCTTTGACCTTCCTGGTGCCCTGGTATCTGCGGTCTCCCATCAAGCCGCTGGCCGGCCAGATGCTGCTGATCGCCACGCCGGAGTCCAGCCATGTGGAACGGTAAGACGGTGTCGGTGGTGCTGCCGACCTACAACGAGAAGGACAGCATCGCCGAGACCATCAGAGCCTTCGACAAACTCGGCATCGTCGACGACATCCTGGTGGTCAACAACAACGCCGCGGAGGGGACCTCAGACGAGGTCGCCATGACCACGGCCCGCGAGGTGCTGGAGCCACGGCAGGGCTACGGCGCAGCGATCCGTCGCGGGCTCGCCGAGGTCGACACCGACCTGATCTGCATCTGCGAGCCCGACGGCACCTTCAACCCGAGGGACCTGACGAAGCTGCTGCCCTTCACCGAGGATTGCGACTTCGTGCTCGGGTCGCGCACGGTGTCGAACTTCATCTGGGACGGCGCCAACATGGGCTGGTTCCTGCAGTGGGGCAACTGGGCAGTCGCCAAGACCATCGAGGTACTGTTCAACACCTCCTACCTCAGTGATGTCGGCTGCACGTTTCGCGTCGTCTCCAAGGATCTGGTCCCTGGCCTGCTGCGCGACTCCCGCATTCACGGTTCCGCATTCGGGCTTGAGATGTTGATGCTTGCCTTGGTAGCACGGGACACTGTCGTCCAGGTTCCGGTGAACTACCACCCACGGATCGGCACTTCGGCAGTCACTGGAGACACCCGCACCGCCATTCGCCTCGGCCTGCAGATGCTCTGGATAGTGCTTTCGATGCGCATCCGACCGCTGCGCCGCCGACATCGACCAACGGGCCGCCGCGGTCAGGACCAGGCTGCGCGGCAACAGGCGCTGTGGAACCCGTTGGGTCCATCGGATCAAAGCGCGCTTGGTCGCAAGCACGAGGATGCCGCCAGCGCACCCCGATGACGCTGACCACCGGGAGCGCAGACCAGACAGGGGGTGGCTGCTGTTGCGCTGGTCTGACTGCTGATTTCCTCTGATTTCCTCTTGCTCAGCTCTTGCCGGTCGGCCGACACTCCGGCCGAGCCCGCTGGCCGTCGCCGTCCCTCGTGACCCCTGGCCAACGGCCGGCAGGTCGAGGATTGGGGCTATCGCGTGAACCAGGGTGGCGGGTCACATCGCGTCGGAGCGGATCATGAAGCGAGCCGACTTGCGTGGAGGACGCAACCAGCCCGTTGCCGGATGTCATCCCAGGTCAGATCGCATCATGTCGCGCCAGGTTCAAAGCCGGGAGCAAAGCCGGGGAGCAAGACCCGCTGAGTGGCGGAAGCACTAGCTCGTCGGGCTCGTAGTAGCCGGCCAAGATCTCGGTGATGACGATGTCCCAGCGATCACCGGCCGCATCTGGGATGTAAGAGACGAACAACTTGGGCCCAAGTTGGGCCCAACGAGTTCAGTACGGGATCACGCGACACTCTCCGCCGACGCCCGAGACCGTAATCGCACGCTCAGCAGCCCGCGACGACATAAGTCCGCCGATCTGGGGGTCAAGGGGTCGCGAGTTCAAATCTCGCCAGCCCGACTGAGTAAATGACCTAGTGAGAGGGAAAATTCGTCTGTCTCAATGACTTGGTTTCTTGATCAGTTTCACCTTCTGACCACCTTTTTCACGAGAGGGCGTCGCTAAGTCGAGTCAGCGCCTCCCGCGAAACCTCTGGACTGACGTGCCCGTAGATGTCTCCGGTGACCGCCTCGAGTCGATTCGTGGACGGGGAGAGTTCGGCTTCGGTGCGGAGATCGGCCGGGTTCTGTCCACGGCTAACGCGTGCGCGGCCAACCGTGGCCCTCGGCTGGTGGAAGTCGAGTCGTTGGATTCCACATGCGCGAGCTGGGCCGGGGCGGCAGGCGCGGGTGAGCTCATTGCCAGCGGTGAAGTAGCCGGAAAAAACGAGGCGACGTCGTCGCGTCCGTACGCACCTCTCAATCCCTTCCCCCGAAATGACAACTCAGTACGGCGACGACCAGCGACCCGGGCGCGCCCACGGTCCGGCGGTGCTTCGACACTGGTCCGACGCCAGGCGGCCGAAGCACACGGTGGCTGCTCTACCCTGTTCTGGCCGTGTCGGCGATCGCCTCCGTGGTGGGGCGGGTACGTTAACGACCACATGTTTCGCAACTGTGGGCCCTACGGCCCGAAGACGCGAACTCCTCAACCGCCCGCTACCTCGCCAGGTTCATCGAGGAGTTCCGCGAAGGGTCCAGGTCGATGCAGCAGGCGTCCTCCTTGACCTCTCTCAACGGAAAGCCGCTTATCGTCCTCACCGCCGACACCGGGCAGGACGCGAAATGGCAATCGGTGCGGGCACACCCCCCTCAGTGCTACTCGGACAGTTGAACATGACACAATTCCTGTATCTCGGACATCTGAGATTGGAGGCCGAAATGCCCGGATATCTGGCCCCACCGGAGCTGAGACGGCGCAGAGGTCGCATTCATCACCTCGACTCCGGAGGCCGCAACCTTCCGGACCCTGGTCCGGCTGCCGCGCTACCGGCTGCTGAGAACGTGCCAGAACCTCCTGCTGATCTTGGCGCGACCGGTCATGCGATGTGGCTGAAGCTATGGGATGGCTGCGATTGGATCAGCCGCGATGCCGATGGCCTCGCGGTCGCCAAGGCATGCCGCCTCGCCGACGACTTGGAGATTGCGAGGTGCCGAGCTACCCGCACCGGGGATGCTCGGGAGCGAGGGCGGCTCGGTGCTCTAAGCCGCGAGTTGGGATCTGAACTGGCCAGGCTCGGACTTAATCCACAGGCGAGCGCAAGGTTCGGGGCAGGCGCTCCCCAGCGGCAGAGACCGTGGGCGGCATGATCGAGTGGACACGTCGCCGCGCATGAGCTCGGCGCGGCCGCCTACGCGATCAAGGCTGCAGGGCCGCGGCACCGGAAGGCCTGAGCGAGACCGCAGGGCGACTCGAGTGCCAGTGGCAGCGCGATCAGCTCCCGGAGGTGATCCGCGAACTCGTCCTTGATGACCAGAGGTTGCGCAACGACATCTGCTAGTCGGTGTTCGACTGCTGAAGTCCTACCGCGCAGGGCATCACTGTGACCGCTTCGGTGTGAGCAGGATCAGGGCGGCGGAGGCCGGGCCTGATAAGCGTGGATCAGCATGCCAGTGTGCGCTGAAGGGTACCGGCGGCCTTGGTCGTAGTCACTCACCTAGTCACTCGCCGCAGGCTTATCACGTTCACATTGCCCAGCAGATTCCCGTCCCGGCCGCGGCTCGGGCTTGCATCGCTCAGGTCGCGAGAAAGTCAGGGGCGGCACCAAGGTGGTGATGCAGAACGGGTGACCCGCAGGGTCCAAGAGCACTTTCCATCGCGCGTCCGGCTGCGGATCTGCGGGCCTGGCTCCTAGAGCAACGGCGCGCTTCACCGGCTCATCCAGATGCTCACCCGCCGTCAGGTCAAGGTGAACGATCGAAGCGCCCGGCCACTCCGGCGGACGGTAGTTCTCCACTCGCTGCGGGATGAGCAGAAGTCCTGGTACCTGCACCCCAACGCTGGTCGGGCGACTCCACAGCAGGCGCCCACCCAGCATCTGGAGGTAGAAATCTGCCAGCTCGGCCGGGTCAGCGCAGTCCAGGGACACCGCCACGAACCGCACATCGCTGGGGCTTGCTGACACACTCATCGCGCAATGATGCCAGGACAACGGAGGCGCCAGCCCGCAGCGCAGCGAGAACACGGCGCTGGCTGGCCGTGCGGGGCCCGGCCCCTTGATGGAATAGACCCGGAATCAGCAGTGCGCCGTTGGCAGCCGTTGGCCGGTCTTGATGGCCTGAAACGGCCTCTGACTGGTTGGGCGATACTGCATGGCTCCTCTTCGGGCAGCAACCTGACTTGGCCAACGCAATTTCGCGGGCGCGGGAACACTTATTACCGCCCTGGGGGTTGACGGCGAGGGGGTCAGCCGCACGGCGGAAGTGCGCAGTCCTCATTCTGTGGTTACTGACACTCAGTTAGGGCGTACGCGGTCTAGCGACATGTAACGACGCTGGGGTCGACAAGCGAGATGCCGCCGGGGCCTGATGAGCCCTGACCGAAGGTCGGTGGTGTGGGCTGCGGGCGGTGCCATCGCTGGTGCGGGAAGTACGGTGTTGCTGTGGCGGTGGCTGGGGCGCCCGGCGTTTCGTTGATTCGCACCAAGGTGCATGGCCCGGTTCCGCGGGCGCTGGTGCCGCGCCCGGCCCTGGTCGAGCGCCTGGTGCACGGTCCGGCCCGGAAGCTGACGCTGATTCGTGGTCAGGCGGGATGGGGCAAGTCGAGCGTCCTGGCCGGTTGGTCGGCGGCGGATCCGCGAGCCTTCGCCTGGCTGGCGCTGGACCGCGGCGACAACGATCCGGTCCGGTTCTTCATGTACGTGATCGAGGCACTTCACACAGTGGCGGACTCGGTCGGGGAGCGATCAGCATCGGTCCTCCGCACCCCGGGTGTGGACATCGTTGACCAGGTGTTGCCGGTCTTGATCAACGAGCTGGACGCACTGTCGGAGCCGAGCGTGTTCGTGCTCGAGGACTATCACGCGATCGACAGCGCTGAGGTCCATGAGGCGGTGTCTTATCTCCTCGACCATGCCCCGGCGAGTCTGGAGCTGGCTCTGTCCACGCGGGTGGAGCCGCCTCTGCCATTGTCCCGGCTCCGAGGAAGGGGGGAGCTGCTAGAGATCGCGTCAGCCGATCTCCGGTTCTCCACCGCCGATGCGCAAACACTGTTGGTCGCCCACCATGGCCTCCTCCTTGATCACTCCGACGTGGTGCGCTTGGTCGAGCGGACCGAAGGCTGGCCGGCGGGGCTGTATCTGGCGGCCCTGTCGCTGGCCGACCGCCAAGACCTCCGGGACTTCATCGACGCGTTCGCCGGCGATGATCGCAACGTTGTCGACTATCTGACCACGGAGGTTCTTGCAGGCCAGACCGCGGAGACTCGTGCCTTCCTGCTGTCGACGTCGGTTCTGGACCGGCTCTGCGCGCCGCTGTGTGACCAGGTCGTCGGTGGTGCTGGCTCCGCCACAGTGTTGAGGGACATCGAGAGGTCGAACTCGTTCCTGATCGCGCTGGACAACCGGCGGGAGTGGTATCGCTACCACCACCTGTTCCGTGAGTTGCTGCTGAACGAGCTGCTCAGCACCGATCCAGCGGCTGCGGCAACCGCCAACCGGCGGGCGGCCATCTGGTTACGAGGGCGCGGCTTGGTCTCTGAGGCGATCTCGCACCTGGTGGCTGCCGGGGAGGTCGAGGAAGCCGGCGAACTCATCGCTTCATCGTGGCTTCGAGTCGCAAGCTCAGGTGAGCATGAGACTGTACGGACCTGGCTGGGACTGCTGCCCCCCGCCGTCCATGAGGGCGACTCTCGACTGTGCGTGGCCAGCGCTCTAGTAGCGATCGTCACCGGCCGGCTGGATGAGGTCGGACTGTGGATCGACCAGGCGGCCCAGGCACCCGCCGGCGGCCCGTTTTACGACGGGTTCAGTTCCGGCGCCGCCGCGGCGGACTGCCTCCGTACCTTGCACGCTTGGCTGCTCGGCGACCTCACGGCCTGCCGAGCAGCTGGTGAAGCCGCGATCCTCGGCGCGGAGGAACGGTCGCCCTGGGACGCTGTCACCTACACCTGGCTCGGCGCCTCGTTGTTCTGGCTCGGCCATGAGAAGGAAGGCCAGGCTGCACTCCGGGAGGCTGTCGAACGATGCCGGACGGCAAGCTTCCGGCCGCCCTGGATCCACTGCCTCAGCATGCTTAGTCTCACCCACCACCTGCAGGGCGACCAGAACGCGGCTCGGGCGTTCTCAGAGGAGGCCCTGGCAATGTCGGCGAAGGCCGGGCTGAACGAGTACTCCAGGCTCACTGCGGCGGCCCACATCACCCGGGCCGGCTCACTCACCGGAACCGGGCGGGCGGAGGAGGCATGGGAGGAGCTCCAACGCGTGGTCGAGGTCGCTCACCGCGGCAGCGGCCCGGTGGAGATCGCGCATGCCCACGTGGGACTCAGCATGGCGGCCCAGGCCACGGGCGACGCTGCCGCCGCCCGGGCGTTCCTGGACGACGCCCGATCGCTCATCGGGGCGTGCCCGGACCCGGGACCTGTGATCACTGCGTTTCTGCATCGAGCTGAGTCTCGCGTGGGCGGTCCTCGTCGAGTCACGCAGCTGCTCATGCCGGTGGTCGGCGACTTCAGTGAGCGGGAGATGGCCGTCTTGCGGCTGCTCGCCAGCAGCCTGTCCCAGCGTGAGATTGGACGCACGCTGTTCATCTCGTTCAACACCGTGAAGACCCACTCAAGAAGCATCTTCCAGAAGCTCGGTGTGGCGACCCGCGCCGACGCCGTCGCTCGAGCTCGCGAGCTCGAGCTGATCCGCTGACCTTAAAAACAGGGGGCCCTGCGTCGAAATCACCCTGGGTGATGGCGCCGAGGATGAGGTCGGCTCACCCAGACGGGGCGCATCGTGCTTGTCCAGCAGGTCAAGGTTGGGAGGAGCGTCATGCCGTCGAGGCGGTACACGGTCACCGTTCAGGGGCGCCTCGGCGATCGGTTCCGGGTGACGTTCCCAGGCGTCTCGATCGAACCCGGGTACGGCCACACCCGCCCTCTGACCGAGCCATTCGACCAGGGGCAGCTCCACGGACTGTTGAACCGCGTACGGGACTTCGGCTTTGACCTGCTCGCTGTCGAAGCGATGCCCCTCGCCCGCGACGAGATCGGTGGCCACTCGACTGACAGCCGAGCAGGTGCCTGAATCACCCAGGGTGAATCGCCATGGGGTGAGGACACCTCACCCAGGGCGGAGGAAGTTTGACTCTCGCGACGCCGTCGCCACTGGTTCACAGGCCGTGCCGAACGCGCGGATCCGTCAAGGAGGAGGATGTTCATGCTCGAGTCGCCGCTCAACCGGCAGGCAGGCCCGATCGCCGTTATCGCCGGCGGACTGTTTGCCGTAAGTACGGTGCTCAGTTCTTCGTAGCTGACCGCAGCAACCTGGCCGCTATGGTGACCGATCCGGTGTTCATGGTGGTCAGCGCCGCGTACTTCGTCGCTTTTCCGTTGTTGTTGATCGCGCTGGTCGCCTTGTACTGGCGGCAGGCTGGCCGGGCGGGGCTGTTCGGAGCGGTCGCCTTCTGCGCCGCGCTTATCGGTACGGTCGCCCTTGCCGGCGACATGTGGTTCGACGCGTTCGCCGTGCCGTGGCTCGTCCAGGTCGCTCCGGCAGTAGTCAGCGCAGACCGGAGCGGAAGCCTGCTGATGACCGGCTGGTTGGTCAGCGTGGTGCTCTTCTCGCTCGGTTGGATCATGTTCGGCCTGGCCTCCTTCCGGTCCCGCGTCTTCCCTCGCGCGTTGTCCATCGCCGTCGGGCTCGGCGGTCTGATCGGGTTCAAGGCCGCGACCGCGCCGTGGGGCGTCGCCCTCGGACTGGCTGTCGCCGCACTCGGATTCTGGCTGGTCCGACAAGACCGGATTGCCCATGCGAAACCGGCCCTATCCGCACCGGAGCCAGTCGCTTTCGCTGGGCCCCGATAGCCGCGGCTCAAGCCCACCACCCGATGTCGCTTCCGAAGGAATTGATCATGACCGTGCCGCTGCGCGTACGTCGACATCCGCTCATCTGGTTCGCGGTTCTCTCTCTGCTGCTGTCCTGGTGGGCCTGGCCCTTCTACGGACTCGGCCTCCTGCCGATACCCGTCGCACCGTTCGGGCCGTTCCTCGCGGCACTGATCGTCCTGGCGGTC
>DATFQP010000350.1:0-10489 GCA_035264145.1 Propionibacteriaceae bacterium | reverse complement strand
GGCAGCAAGCGGAACGAATAGTTCCATTTGCCGCCCTCGTAGTAGGCCGAATCGACCAGCAACCCAGTCTCGGGGTCGAAGGCCTTCCTCCACTGCTGAGCCAGACGGTCCAGCTGAGCGGCCAACTGACTGTCACCCACGCGGCGAGCCACGATGGCTGTGCAGAGACAACCAAGCGCTAGGTCCAACGTGTGGGTGATGGGATGTACCACGCCTCGGCGGAGAAACTCCTCCCCGTACTGGCGTCGCAGGTCAGCATCCATGTGACACAACGCCCAGTCCCAGTCGATGTCCGAGACGTTCAGCTGGCAGAGGTCGGCCAGGAACGTGTGAGCGAGGGCGCTTCCCTGATGAAAGAAGCGGTCGGCCCCCTTGGCCATCCGATAACCGATCGGCAGGTTGCCTTCCTCCTCGCAGATGGAGAGCAGCGCGTTGGCCAGCTCGACTGCCCGATCCGGGAACAGAGCGGTGATCAGCGGCAGCTGGGTGCGATAGATGTCCCACATGGTGCAGATGTCGAAAACAAACGGGCCCGTGTCGGGCCAGAACGGGCTCTCATCAGGGGCAAAGCAGGGCTTGATCAAGGAGTGGTAGAGCGCCGTCGCGAACACTGTCTGCCTGGTGGGGTTCCGAGTCTCGATCTCCACCTTGCCGAGGTGCGCCTTCCAGGCCCCGGACGTCTTGCGCCGCCGGGCCTTGAATGAGGCGTGGCCCGGCGGGCAATCGGTGAACAGGTTCTGCCGCGCCTGCTCAGCGCCGCGCAAGGAAAAACCGAAGCGGAGCTCGAGCACATGACCTGGTTCTGAGCGCCCGCGCCACATCAAGCCGAACGGGCGCAGCGTGGTTTGGCGGATCCGGTCAAGATCAAGTCGCGTGCCGCCGTGCATCAACCGGCGGTCGTACCACAACAACTGACGCCAGTCGCCGGGCTCGCACTCAATGTGTGCCGCAAGCGGGGCTCCTTCGACCACCGTCTCGGCCTGCGCCACGCCCGGTCCCAGTGCCTGAAGATGGGCACGCAACGGGACGGTGGAGCCGTAGGGAATGGTTAGGCCACCCATCGAGAAGTCGACGACCACTCGGGCGTCGGCGTGCTTCGGGAAGGTGTAGCGGTGGACTGCACTTTTCGGGCCAACCGTCAGTTCACAGGTAATGCCGGAGCTCAACCTCGCCCGGTAGTAGCCGGGCTCAGCGTGCTCGTCGACCAAATTCCACGTGGCGCCGAGGGCGTCCAGCGGCTCGAGCATAGGCGTCACCCGGAAGTAGTTGTAATACTTCCGGATGGCTCCGGTGCCGGACTGCTGGAAGTGCGTAAAGCCGGACGCAATCTGGTTCTCATGGATCCGCGGCGGCACCCCCTCGGTGTTCAGGTCGTACAGGCCGTAGCCGGTGGGGTAGGCACCGGAGTACGCGCAGGCCGAGACCATGCCGAACGGATAGGTGGCGCCGGGATGAGTGTTGCCGACCTGTGGTTTGGGCCACCACCAGGTCGCCGCCAGGCCGCGCGGCTCGGGTAGATCGGTGGCGGAGGTCCCGATGAACGGATCGACGTGTTCGAGCATGGTGAGGTCATTGTGACGTCAAGCAGGTGGTTCTCACGACGGCGACCGTATGTGCGACGCGTTTCCAGCGGGTTTCAGCGGCGTGACAGCTTCCTGCGCAACGCGATGATGAGCGCCGAGTGTCGCGCGAAGATAGTCTTTAGCGCTTGAGTGCCATCCCAGCCGGGGATGGCGCAATTGGTGAGGAGACGTACGCGTGGCCGCGACCAGCCGTCTGGACAATGTGATCAGCCTGTGCAAACGCCGGGGCTTTGTCTTCCCGTCCGGGGAGATCTACGGGGGTACCCGGTCGGCCTGGGACTACGGCCCATTCGGCGTGGAGCTCAAGGAAAACATCAAGAAACAGTGGTGGCGGTCAGTGGTGACCTCCCGTGAGGACGTCGTCGGTCTCGATTCATCGATCATCCTGCCGCGTCAGGTATGGGTCGCCTCTGGTCACGTCAGCGTTTTCCACGATCCGCTGACCGAGTGTCTGTCATGCCACAAGCGTTTCCGCGCCGACCAGCTCGAGGACGAGTTCGAGTCGCGCAAATCGCGGCCACCGAGCGGCCTCGAGGAGATCGCCTGCCCGAACTGTGGCACGCGCGGGCAGTGGACGGAGCCACGCGATTTCAACATGATGCTCAAGACCAATCTGGGGGCGGTCGAGGACGAGTCGGGACTGCACTATCTGCGACCGGAGACCGCACAAGGCATCTTCGTGAACTTCGCGAACGTGGTGACCGCAAGTCGCAAGAAGCCACCATTCGGCATCGGGCAGGTCGGTAAGTCCTTCCGCAACGAGATCACGCCCGGCAACTTCATCTTCCGGACGCGGGAGTTCGAGCAGATGGAAATGGAGTTCTTCGTCGAACCGGGGACCGACGAAGAATGGCATCAGTACTGGATCGATGAGCGGACGCGTTGGTACGTCGACCTCGGCATTTCGTCGGAGAACCTCCGCCATTTCGAACATCCGAAGGAGAAGCTGTCGCACTACTCCAAGCGAACGGTCGACATCGAGTACCGCTTCGAGTTCCCGGGCAGTGAGTGGGGCGAGCTGGAGGGGATCGCCAATCGAACCGACTTCGATCTCGGTACGCACAGCGAGCACTCCGGCGTCGACTTGTCGTACTTCGATCAGGGGTCGGGGGAGCGGTATCTGCCGTACGTGATCGAGCCCGCAGCGGGCCTCACGCGTTCACTGATGGCGTTCCTGGTGGAGGCATACGTGGAGGACGAGGCGCCCAACACCAAGGGGGGCATGGACAAGAGAACGGTGCTGAGGCTTGACCCTCGGCTGGCGCCCGTCAAAGCCGCAGTGCTGCCGCTGTCCCGTAACGAGGATCTGTCCCCGAAGGCTCGCGATCTTGCTGCCGTGTTGCGGAGAAGCTGGAACGTGGATTTCGATGACGCCCAGGCCATCGGCCGGCGGTACCGGCGGCAGGACGAGATCGGTACGCCGTACTGCATAACCGTGGACTTCGACACCCTCGACGACCAGGCGGTCACCGTGCGGGAGCGTGACACGATGCAGCAAGATCGGGTCTCCCTGGACAAGGTCGAGGACTACCTGGCCACCCGGTTGGTCGGCTGTTGATGATCACCAGCTCGGTGCTCACGCCGCCGAGTCCCTCGACAGGCCGCGAGCGCGCTTTCGCCGCGCCAAGCATCCGGCCGGAGCCAGTCGAGGAGCGGCGGCGCCCCCTGCAGATCGGCAATATCACCGTCGATACGCCGGTGGTTTTGGCGCCGATGGCGGGGATCACCAACGCTGCCTTCCGGCAGCTGTGCCGAGAATTCGGCGCAGGTCTGTATGTCTGCGAAATGATCACGTCCCGCGGGATTGTCGAGCGTGACCGCAAGACGTTGTCCATGCTGCGGTTCGACCCGGGCGAGGAGATCCGGTCGGTGCAGCTCTACGGGGTCGATCCGGCGATCATGGCGCGAGCCGCGGAGATCCTCTGCGTGGAGTACGGCGTCGACCACATCGACCTCAACTTCGGTTGCCCGGTGCCGAAGGTGACCCGCAAGGGCGGGGGAGCGGCGCTCCCGTATAAGCGTGACCGGTTGCGGATGATCTTGACCCGGACCGTGGCAGCGGCGGGTCGCCATCACGTGCCCGTGACCATGAAGACGCGAATCGGCATCGATGATGATCATCAGACTTTTCTGGATGCCGGACGGATCGCGGAGGACAGCGGCTGTGCCGCCGTCGCGCTGCATGCCCGTACGGCGAAGCAGGCCTATTCCGGCTCCGCGGACTGGCAAGCGATTGCCGCGCTGAATGCCGCCGTCACTATCCCGGTCCTCGGCAACGGTGACATCTGGGAAGCTGCGGACGCAATGGCTATGGTCCGCCAGACGGGTGCCGATGGTGTGGTCATCGGACGCGGTTGCCTCGGCCGTCCGTGGCTGTTCCGTGATCTTGCCGACACGTTCGCTGGTCGGCCTCGTCAGCTGCTGCCGACACTCGGCGAAGTGGCGGCTGTGGTGCGCCGGCATGCCGAGCTGCTCGTCATGCTCTTCGGCGAGGTCGCCGGGCTAACGGATCTGCGAAAGCACATGGCTTGGTACTTCAAGGGCTTTCCGGTTGGCGGTGAAATCCGCCGCAGGCTGGGCATGGTCTCCACGCTCACCGAACTCGATGGACTGCTCGGCCAGGTCGACCCGGACGTCGCCTTCCCCGCCGGCGAGCTCGGTCTGCCGCGTGGTCGCCAAGGAACCCCTCGTGACAAGGTGGCGCTGCCGGACGGTTGGCTGAACGACACCTCGGGTCGAGACCTCGATCTCGCCGACGCTGAGTTGGACACCTCTGGTGGATGAGGAGATCTCTCCTCGGGCCAAGGCTTGGGCCGCCACCATGGCCGGGCATCCGGGGGGTGACACGGTGCGCGCGCATGACGACTCTGTCCGGCGGCTCGCGCCGGCTCCGGTGGTCGACAGGCTCCGCCGGGAGAAGCGGGAACGACAGATTTTGCGGCCGGAGGCCACCTTCGCCGAGGGTGCCGGTCGCCGCGCTATACCCGAGGAGCCCGACGACGTCCGGACCTGTTTCGAACGAGATCGCGATCGGATCGTGCACTCGACCGCGTTCCGGCGGTTGGCGGGCAAGACCCAGGTTGTGGTCTATCCCACTGATCACCAACGCACACGGCTGACCCACGCCCTCGAGGTCGCGCAGGTGGCCACCTCCATCGCCCGCAGCGCCGGCTTGAATGCCACTTTGACCGAGGCGATCGCCCTCGGCCACGACTGCGGCCACGGTCCCGGCGGACACGCTAGTGAGGAAGCGTTCGACGCCTTCCTCGCTGAAGGGTATGAGCATGGGCCGTGGGGAGCGGACGTCGTACTGGGCGGCCTGAATCTGTGTGCCGAGACGCTTGACGGCATTCGGAACCACTCCTGGTCCCGCCCAGCCCCTCGCACGCCTGAAGGCGAAGTCGTGAGCTGGGCCGATCGGATCGCCTACTGTGCGCACGATCTCGAGGATGCCGTGCACGCCGGCATCGTCACCGAATCGGACCTGCCCGATGAGGTGGCGAGCGTGTGCGGCCGCAGCCGCCGGCAGCAGCTCAACACCTTCGTCCGTGCCGTCTCCCACTGCATCGTCGAGCAGGGCGAGATCGGCATGCCCGCCACCGAAGCCGGCGCCCTGGCCTCACTGCGGGCGTTCAACTACCAGCGGATCTATGTACGGCCGGCCTCACTGGCACAGTCGCGTGCCGTGGTCGAGGTCCTCCATGCGTTGGTCGAGTATTACGCCGAGCGCCATGAGCTCATTCCCGGAGCGACCCCGGTGTCCGACGACAGTCTTCGGATGGCCGTCGAATATGTCGCGGGGATGACCGATCGCTATGCATTCGACTTGGCCGTCGCCGAGCTGGGTTGGGACCGTTCACGGCTGCCGCAGGGCGTAGATCGCCACGTCTGATCCCGGATAGGGTGGCGACGTCCGTGAGAGGTGAAGTGTGCCCGACCGCGCCAATGCCGTCATCGCCCTGCATTACGAAGGGGTCTCGGTTGTGCTGGACATCAGCCAGGGCCGCCTGCCTGCGGTCGTCCATTGGGGTGCCGATCTCGGTGAGGTGAGTCCGCAGGACGTCGAAGCCTTGGTGCTTTCTGGCATTCACCCCATTGCGGCCAACGTCGTGGACGAGCCGGTCCGGGTCGCGGTTCTGCCGGAGCACTGGACCGGCTGGGTGGGCCGGCCGGGACTCAGCGGATCCCGCAGCGGCCGTGATTGGTCGCCGAAGTTCACCGCCACGGAGATCCGGTTGGACGGTTCGGTGGTTGACGCGGGGATCGACCGGCCGACGTTGATCAACATCGGCGGCGGGTCTGTTGCGGTCGATGCGGTGGACGAGGTGGCTCAGCTCCGGCTGACGATCACCTTGGAACTTTCCGTCAGCGGGTTGCTCAGGGGGCGCATCGAGCTCACCAACCAATCGATCGATCCGTACGAGCTGACCGACTGCGTGCTGGCATTTCCGGTACCCCAGTCGGCTCGGGAGATCTTGGACCTGGCCGGCCGCTGGGGTAAGGAGCGGGTGCCGCAGCGTCGCTCGCTGGGCGTTGGCACGCATCTGCGCGAGAGCCGCAAGGGCCGCACCGGCGCCGACGCCGCCACGGTGCTGCACGTCGGAACTCCCGGCTTCTCCTTCACTGATGGCGAGGTCTGGGCCGTGCACACCGGCTGGAGTGGCAACCACACCCACTATGCCGAGCGATTGTCCACCGGTGAACAGGTCATCGGCGGCGGAGAATTCCTGCTGCCCGGCGAAGTGATCCTCGCCGAAGGTGGAACGTATCGCTCGCCGTGGATCTACGGTTCGTATGCCGTCGGTCTGGATGCGATCGCCGGCCGTTTTCATCGCTACCTTCGGTCCCGAAAGGAGCATCCGACGGTTCAGCGGCCGGTCACTCTCAACGTCTGGGAGGCCGTCTATTTCAACCACGATCTTGACCGACTGCTGGAGCTCGCCGAGCTCGCGGCGGCGGTCGGGGTGGAACGTTATGTGCTCGACGACGGCTGGTTCGGTGCTCGGCGGACGGACCACGCCGGCCTCGGAGACTGGACGGTGTCCACCGAGGTCTGGCCCCATGGCCTGCATCCCCTTGTGGACAGGGTCACCGAACTCGGCATGCAGTTCGGTTTGTGGTTCGAGCCTGAGATGATCAATCTGGACTCCGACGCGGCCCGTGCGCACCCGGAGTGGGTGATGGCCACCGGAGGCAGGCTTCCGGTCGAGTCGCGGTTTCAGCAGGTGATCAATCTTGGTTTGCCGGACTGCTACGCCTACATCCGGAACGCGATCTTCGCGATCCTCGCTGAGTACAAGATCAGTTACATCAAGTGGGATCACAACCGCGACCTGATCGATGCTGGCAGCTCCCCGTCAGGGCGGCCCGGAGTTCACGAACAGACGATGGCGTTCTACCGGTTGCTCGATGAGATCAAGTCGGCACATCCCCACCTGGAGATCGAGTCGTGCTCTTCCGGAGGGGCGCGCGTTGATCTCGGTGTGTTGGAGCGCACTGACCGAGTGTGGGTCTCGGATTGCATCGATCCGCTGGAGCGGCAGCAGATTCAACGCTGGACGGCGCAGCTGATCCCGTTGGAACTGATGGGGTCGCACATCGCCTCCGGTCATTCCCACACCACCGGGCGGATCCACAGCTTGTCGTTCCGGGCGGCCACGGCCGTCTTCGGTCACCTCGGCATCGAGTGGAACCTGGCGAGCGCTAGTCGCCATGAACTGGACCAGTTGCGGGAATGGATCGACTTCTTCAAAAGGCAGCGGGAGTTTCTGTTTCGCGGGGAGTTCGTGCGCCTCGACTTTCCTGATGACTCCGTCTCTGTCTACGGTGTCGTCGCACCCGACAGGTCGAGAGCCATCTACTCCATCGCCGCGATCGCGCGTTCGGAAGTCGTCCTGCTCGGCAGGCTACGGCTGCCCGGGCTGCATCCGGACCGCCGCTACCAGGTGCGCCCACTGCTGATCGGCGATCCGCCCACCGGACTACGCGCACCTGTCTGGTGGGGCGCCGCACAACCGCCGCCTGAACCCTATGTCGATGCTGAAGAGCAGGCGCCATTGGTCAGGCCCGCACAGGTGGAGCCGCCAGGGGTGGTGCTGAAGGGCTCCGCGCTCTCCTCGACCGGCCTGATGGCCCCGATCATCCATCCGGACCAAGCAGTGCTCTATCTCGCTGAAGCGCTCCCCTGAGCGGTAACGCTCTTACTGCCGCTGGCCGATCGTTGGAGCACGTCGCCACGTGGGGCACCCCTCACGGTGCTGAGCCAGCCATTCACTTTCCAGCAGGCCGAAGTCCAGTTCGTCGCTCCACTCGCCCTTGAACCGCTCGTTCTCCACCAGATGCGCCTCTTGACGCATGCCGAGCCGAGTCACCACTCCAACCGAGGTCACGTTGCGAGCATCGATGCGGGCGATGACGCGGTGCAGCGCCATGTCATCGAAAGCCAGGTGGAGGACGGCATGTGCCGCCTCGGTGGCATATCCCTGACCAGCGAAGGCTGGGTGGAAGACGTAGCCCAGCTCACCGCAGCTGTGCTCGGCGCTGAGCCAGCGCAGCATCACGTCGCCGATGACCTCACCCGTGGTCGCCGCTTCCACTCCCAGGGTCAACACATCACCCTCAGCTTCCAACGACGTAGCCGCCCAGTGACCTTGCAACCGGGCAGCGATGGTCTGGGCGTTCATGGGTTCGAACGGCACCCAACGGCACACCTCCGGCAGCGACCGGTATCCCAGGAGGGCCGGTGTGTCTTCTCTACGCAGTGGCCGAAGGAGCAGCCTAGCCGTACGCACGGGGTAGGACGGACGAAGCGGCACGCTCCATCCTGACTTATCTCCAACCGCCGCTCGACATTTCTTTCCGCCAACGAGCGCCCCGCTGCTGTGTTGTAATCGGGCGGTGGATCCGGATGTCCGCATGATCGCCAAGTGGTCGTTGGCGTGGCGGATTGCGGTCGCTGTGCTCGGAATCGGGCTCCTTCTCAACGGGTCCCTGCGGATGAGCGACGACGTCTGGCCGTTCGGACCGCTGTCTCAGTACGCCTTCTCCCCACCGGCCGACGCCACCATCGTGATCACGCGAGTCGAGGGCCGGTTGGCGGACGGTCGCCGGATCGATCTCCCGCTTCGGGTGGAGAGCGCCGGAATCAGCCGGGCGGAGATCGAGGCGCGCATTCCGGAGATCACCGCCGATCCCTCACTCCTGCGCTCGGTTGTCGACGGCTGGGCGCGGCGCCACGCGGGTGGGCCAGAGATCGAGCAGGTCTGGCTGGTGCAAGACGAGACGCACCTGGTCGACGGACGCCGCGGCCGGACACGCTTGGTCGAGCTGGCTTCCTGGGAGGTGCCGCGGTGAGCGCCACGGACGCGCGCCCACGCACGCTGACTCCGTCGAAGGGCGATGATCGGGGCTTGGGCAGACAGCTTCCTGATCTCGTCAGAATGCGACGCACGCACCATCTGGCCGACTGGTTCGCGCCGCTGCTTCCGGAGAGCCGGGCTGCGATTTTCCGTACGATCTGCTACCTGTTCGTGATCGTCGACATGCACCTCATCGTCCGCGATCCCATCCCACTGAGCCGCCATCCTGAGCTCTACCGGCCGTTGCTGCTTGAGCGGATGTTCTCGCTTCCGCCGCCGAGCCTGCCGCTGACCATTGGGCTCTACGTCTTGGTGCTCATCGGCTCCGTCGTGGCAGCGGCCAATCGGCTGCCGCGGGCTGCCGGTTATCTGGTGGCCGCCGCCTTCACCTGGTGGACGGCGATCGGCATGAGCTACGGAAAGGTCGACCATGATCATCTTGCCTTGATCGTGGCTCTTTGGGTCCTGCCGACGGTGGGCAGCATTCCGCAACGCTGGGCCAGCCGTGAGCGATCCCGGCAGGCGGGTTGGGCGCTCAAGTGCGTTCAGATCGCGGTAGTCCTCACTTACTTCCTGTCTGCGCTCACCAAGGTCCGTAGCGGCGGTTGGAGCTTCACCAGTTGGCCCGAGAGCTCGATCCTGATGTGGGCGATCATCCGCCGGCCGCATGGCCTAGGGCAGTTCCTGGTGGCCTATCCAGAGCTGCTGCACCTCATGCAGTGGTTCGCTTTTGCGGCGGAGCTGAGCTCTGTGGTGGTCTTGTGGCTACGCGGGCGGGTATTGCTTGTCGCGGCGCTGTTCTGGCTGAGCTTCCACGTGTTCACCGCGGCCGTTCTGTACATCCATTTCGCACCCACTGTGATCTGCTGGTTGGCGTTCGCACCACTAGAGCGTTTCGGTCCCTGGCGCCGTGGGGTCATAGCCGGCTGGCGGCAGCGCACAGGCCGGCGACCCGCCTGGCATCTGGTGCCGGTTTCTCGCGATCAGGCGGTAGACGGCAGCGGCTAGCCGACGGATCCCCGGCAAGGTCATCGCAGATCCGGCCAAGCCGTACAACCCGCCTCGAAACCGCAGCCATGCGGCGAACGCCTCGGCGCCGCCGGCGATGGTTCCGTCCGTGGCGATCCACAAAGCTTCCTGCTGGGCGCGCTGCTGCGATGTGCCAAGGGTGGCCAGTTCGAGGAATTGCCAGGCGACGAGCTGAGCGTTGGGACCGTCCTTTCGGTGCAGTCGCTGCGCCACCCAGTTGGCGCTCGCCGTGCAGAAGGCGCAGTCACCATCGAAGATCAGCAGGGGAAGTTCCCGCCGCTCACTCACTGCTCAATCCTGAGCCACGTGCCGAAGAATGAGGATGTTGCGACGGCCATCGAGACGTCGTATTTCAGTACCTCACCTCCTGCGTCGGTGGGCGAACATACAATCCCTGCGTGCCAGGACGGATCAACGACGAGGACATCGTCGCCGTCCGGGACCGCGCCCGAGTCGAGGAAGTGATCGGCTCCTACGTCACGTTGCGCAATGCCGGTGGCGGATCCCTCAAGGGCTTGT
>DATFQP010000349.1:0-4351 GCA_035264145.1 Propionibacteriaceae bacterium | reverse complement strand
GTCATCCTGTTCTTCCGTCGGGATATCTGGTTGATCATCAAGCATTGGACGCTTGCCTTGATCGGCCGGCTTCCACGCGACGATCCTGAAGCGCGAATGGGATGGCTCGTTGTTCTCGGCTCGATTCCCATCGTGGTGCTGGGCGTGCTCTTCCAGGACGCAATCGACTCGGCGCTGCGCAATCTGTGGATTACCGCGGCCATGCTGGTCGGTTTCGGCGTCCTGATCGGAATCGCTGATCGACTGGCGCGAAATGCCAGCCCGTTCGAGTCATTGACCTGGCAGCACGGCATCCTCTACGGTCTTGCGCAGTCGCTTGCTCTGATCCCGGGCGTGTCACGGTCCGGCGCGACCATCGCGGCCGGCCTAGCCATGGGCTACCAACGGGTGGCGGCCGCCAAGTATGCCTTCCTGCTGGCGATCCCGGCTGTGGTCGGATCCGGATTCTTCAAGCTGGCCGACATCGCGAACGATCCGGTCGAGCCAGCGTGGGGCGCGATCGCCCTGGCCACGATCATCTCGTTTGTCGTCGGTTACGCCGTAATTGCCTGGCTACTGCGGTATGTGTCGACTCACAACTTTCTCCCGTTTGTGATCTATCGGATCGCGCTCGGCGTGCTCGTCGCAGTGCTCCTGTTGACAGGCGTTCTGGAACCCTTGCCCCCCGGGTATGCCCAGACCTACCCCTGAGCGACCATCCTCGGTTCCGCCGCAGTCCCCGGCACAACGGCCTGTCAATACGCGGATTGTCCAGACGGCAGAATCCCCGAGGACGGCTGCAGAAGCGTTAGCCCACGCCGGCCTGGTCGAACGCCTCGGCTACAACCGTCAGCGTGCTCAGCTTCTCCTCGATCGACGCGCCGTAGGGAACGACCGAACAAGTCGTGACACCGGACGCGGCGAGCTTCTGGAGCAGCTCGGCAATCCGACCTCGATCGCCCAGCAGCGAGGTCTGGTCAAGGAAGTCGAAAGGTACGGCGGCCATGGCTTCCCGGTGGCGCCGGTCGAGGTAGAGATCCTGCACCGTGGCGGCCGCTTCCGCGAACCCCATGCGTACCGCAAGAGCGTTGTAGAAGTTCTTCTCGCGACTGCCCATGCCACCGAGGTATAGCGCGGCGTACGGGCGCACTGCGTCAGCGCACACTCGAGGATCACCGCCGACCACAACCGGCACGCTGGGCACCACGTCGAACCCGTCCAGGGACTTCCCAACCCGCGCTCGCCCGATCCGGAGCTGTTCATGCTGCTCGGCCGCATAGTCCGGCGCGTAGAAGACGGCAAGCCAGCCATCTGCCAGCTCCCCGGCCAACTCCAGGTTTTTCGGTCCGACGGCCGCCAGATAGATCGGAATGTGATCGGTGACTGGTGCGATGGTCAGTTTCAGCGGCTTCCCTGGACCGTCGGGCAGCGGAAGCTGGTAATGATCACCCTGAAACGCCAGCGTCTGGCGGGCCAAGGCGGTGCGCACCACCGTGATGTACTCCCGGGTGCGGCCCAGCGGCGAGGAGAACCGCACGCCGTGCCAGCCCTCCGAGACCTGCGGTCCGGAGACGCCCAATCCCAACCGGAATCGACCGCGGCTGAGAACGTCAAGGCTCGCGGCAGTCATTGCGGTGAGCGCCGGTGTGCGCGCAGGAATCTGCATCACCGCCGAGCCGACGTCGATCTTCGACGTTTGGGCGGCCAGCCAGGCCAGCACCGTCGGGCTATCCGATCCGTACGCCTCCGAAGCCCAGACGACCGAGAACCCGAGAGTCTCAGCCTGCCGCGCGAGCCTCAGCTGGCCGGCTCCGTCCTCTGAAGCGACCAGATAGCCGAGGTTCAGCCCGAGGCGCATACCAGCCACCGTAGTGTCGCCCGGGCGGCAGGTGTGGCCGTTAAGGTCTCCTGCATGGAAACTCGTCCCGTCGGGGTCAGCGGGCTGCAAGTCTCGCGGTTGGGGCTCGGCACTATGACGTGGGGACGGGACACGAGCGCCGAGCAAGCCCGCGGTTTGCTGGAGACCTTCTGTGATGCCGGCGGCACCTTGATCGACACTGCCGCCGCGTACGGTGCGGGTGATTCGGAGCGGCTCGTCGGCGAACTCGTCGGTCAGCTGGGCCGGCGCGAGGACGTGGTTATCGCGACGAAGGCAGGCTTTGTCATTCGCAACGGCAAACGGATCGTCGACACGTCACGGCGGGCACTGCTGCGCGATCTCACCGGATCGCTGCGACGGCTGACCACCGATTACGTCGATCTCTGGCAGATTCACGCCTGGGGAACCGCGCCGCTGGAAGAGTCCCTCAGTGCTGTTGATCATGCGGTGTCGTCCGGCATGGCACGTTATGCCGGCGTCTCCAACTTCGTCGGCTGGCAAACCGCCCAAGCAGCGACCTGGCAGCGTGCGTACCCGGGGCGGATCCCGATCATCAGCGCCCAAGTCGAGTACTCCTTGCTGGCCAGACGAGCCGAGGTGGAAGTGCTCCCCGCCGTGCAGGCGTTCGGCATGGGTTTCTTCCCGTGGTCACCGCTCGGCCGTGGCGTGTTGAGCGGACAGTACCGGACCGGCACGCCGCGCGGGTCGCGGGCGGCTACCGATCACTTCGCATGGTTCGTCGAGCCCTACCTCGAACAGCGCTCTCGGGGAGTGGTGGAGGCGGTCGTCCGGGCTGCCGACGGCCTGGAGTTGACCCCCTTGCAGGTGGCCCTCCTCTGGGTGCGAGATGCGCCCGGAGTCACCGCACCACTATTGGGAGCCCGAACCGCCGGACAGTTGGCGCCTGCTCTCGCGGTCGAAGATCAAGCGCTGCCGGCAGAGATAGCCGCGGCCCTGGACGACGTGTCCGGCGGTCCCCACACAGGCCGCCTTGCCGCCTGACCGCGCCCGGCAACTGGCGGCAGCCTCAGACGGAAGCCGGCACCCGAATGATCTTGCGCCGGATCCAGACATCACGAGTTCCGTCGCGATAGCGGCGTATTCGGGTGAGCTCCCAGCCGCCGTACTCGGCATGGTCGGTGAGTAGCTGCCGTACCGCTCGGCCGGACAGGTGCCGTCCCAAGCGCACCCGCTCAACCTCATACTCAACGCCTCGCACGCTCATGGGCGACCAGCGTAGTGGCGCCTCATGCAATGGCCAGGAACCGGTCGAGCACTCGAGCGCCGAACTCCAGCGAGGAGATCGGCACCCGCTCGTCGACACCGTGGAACATGCTGACGAAATCAAGGTCGGGCGGCAGCCGTAGCGGCGAGAACCCGAAGCATCGGATACCGAGCCTGTCCCACGCCTTGCCATCGGTGCCACCGCTCATCAGATACGGAACCGCTCGCGCGCCCGGGTCTTCGGCGACGAGGCAGGTCTGCATCGCCTCGACCAGCGCACCGGAGAACTCCGTTTCGACAGCCGCCTGTTCGACGCTCACTTCATAGCGGACCCGATCACCGACCAGATCGGCGATCGTGGCCATGAATTCGTCCCGGCCACCGGGGACGAAACGGCCGTCGATTCCTGCGAAGGCGCGGCTGGGGATGACGTTGTGCTTGTAGCCAGCCCTCAACATGGTGGGATTGACTGTGTTGGACATGGTCGCACCCACCATCCGTGCGATGCTGCCCAGCTTGGCCAACGTCTCCTCGGGGCGATCTGGATCAACATCAATCTCGAACGCCTCGGAAACGGCGTCGAGGAAGGCACGCTGGGCCTCGGTGATCTTGTGCGGCCACTCGTAGGTGCCGATCCGCGCAACGGCGGCGGCGAGATCGGTGATCGCGTTCTCGTCGTTGCGGAACGAACCGTGGCCCGCGCGACCATCGGCGATCAAATCCAGCCAGACCAAACCCTTCTCGGCGGTCTGGATGGGATACAGCCGAAGATCGTTTCGAACAGTGAGCGAGAAGCCGCCGACTTCGCCAATGGCCTCCGTGCAGCCTTCGAGAACCTCGGGATGATGGTCGACCAACCAGTGCGCGCCCAGTCCGCTGCCCGCCTCCTCGTCAGCAGTGAACACGAGGCGGATCGGCCGGCGCGGCGCCACCCCCGCCCGCGCTCGCGCGCGTACCACGCTCAAGATCACGGCGTCGAAGTCCTTCATGTCCACCGCGCCACGTCCCCAGACGCAGTCGTCGAGGATTTCACCTGCGAACGGGTCCACCGACCAGTCGTCAGCATGAGCGGGTACCACGTCCAGATGGCCGTGGAGGAGCAGCGGCGGGGCGCTCTGGTCTACACCATCCGGCTCCCAGTGCGCGATCAGTGACGTCCGCTTCGGCGCCGACTCGAAGAGTTCGACCGAGATGTCCACCTCGTCCAGCAGCTCAGCGACCCGCTCGGCGGCCCGGCGCTCTCCTGGTCCCGGCTGCTGCCCGAAGTTC
>DATFQP010000348.1:0-9820 GCA_035264145.1 Propionibacteriaceae bacterium | reverse complement strand
GCCCCCCTTGACCGCTTCGGTCATCCTCGCGCCTCCGTGCTTTCCCAACCGCCGAGCTGATTGTTCGTTGCCCGTCATCCTATGTGGGGGCAACTAGTTTTCCTGGGGATCTTCCACCCAGGTCGAGAAGAACGCGAGTTCACCGGGCTGACGACGCAGGACTGTCCGCCAGAGCGTCAACGGGCTGGCGCTGAAGACGTCGGAGTAGTCGGCCTTCACGATATGCCACATCCCTTCGGCAATCTCCGACTGCAACTGCCCAGCGGCCCATCCGGCATAGCCGGCGAATATCCGCAGGTCGCGGTAGGCACCAGTCACGATCTCGATCGGCGTATCGAGGTGCAGGAGGCCGATGTTGTCGAACAGCCGCCGCCAGCCAGGCGGCTCCTCCTCCGATGACTTGACGCTGGCCAGACAGATGGCGCCGTTGGGCGACACGGGCCCGCCGTGGAACAACAGCTTGGGTTCCGAGACGGCGCCCGCCCAGTCAGGCAGCACCGCGTCCAATGGCAGTTGAGAGATCTCGTTGACGATCACTCCCAGGGCACCGTCGGCGTCGAAGTCCAAGATCAGCACGACACTCTGGTTGAAGACCCCGTCGGCGAGCAGCACGCTCGCCACCAGGAGGTCACCAGCGACGGGGCTCCGTTCGGTCACGCTTGCCCAGCCTCCACATGTCCCGTCCAGCGGCGATCCACCCACGCATAGCCCAGCAGAGCCAGCGCGCATCCCGTGCAATCCGCCACCACGTCGTACGGATCACCGACGCGCTCGCTGTAGAACCGGCGCTGGATCCACTCGCTCAGAACGGCATGCCCGGCGAAGGCGGCAGCCGCGATCCAAACGAATCGCCCAGTCGGCCGTCGGCCGAGCGCTCGACGTCGGCTGGCAACGGTGATCAAGATCAAGAACAACGGCAGCCCGAAGATGATGGCATGCCCCAGCTTGTCGGCATTCGGTAGCCATGACAGGGCAGACGGGCCCGCCGGTCGATAGAGGGCCCATAGATGGAAGCCCGTCGCGACGACCGACCCGATAAGCCAGAGCCGCCAACCTTGTCCCTCGCCCTGTGCCATCAGCTGCCGGCGTGCAGGCATCGTTTTCACTCGTCTGCGACGGGAGGAACGGCGCTCACGCGGTGATCCTCTCACGCGCGGGCCCCACCAACCCGTCGCTGCGGGCTCGCCGTTACTGGCCGCGAGTCAGCTCTGGTCGGCGGCCGCTGCGGCGGTCCGCGCCGCCCAGCCCGCGACGTCGCCACCCCCCAGCGCTACCGCCAGCAGGTCCGGAAAGTTGTCCGGCGTGCAGGCGAAAGCGGGCACGCCCAGGTCAGCCAGTGCGACCGCATGTTCGTGGTCATATGCCGGCGCACCCGAGTCGGACAGGGCCAGTAGAGCCACCAGAGTGACGCCGGACCGCACCAGCTCCGCGATCCTCCGGAGCATCTCCTCTGGCGCCCCTCCCTCGATAAGGTCGGAAATCAATACCAGGACCGTCTCGCTTGGCCTGCTGATCAATTGCTGGCAGTACGCGACGGCCCGGTTGATGTCTGTCCCGCCGCCGAGTTGGCAACCGAACAACACGCCGACGGGATCGGAGAGCTTCTCCGTCAGGTCGATGATCTCGGTGTCGAAGGCGATCAACGACGTCCTCACCGTCCTGATCGAGGCCAGTGTCGCGCCGAAGACGGCCGCGTAGACCAACGACTCAGCCATGGACCCCGACTGGTCGACCGCCACGATGACGTCCTTGCTGAATGATCGGGAGGCGCGGCCGTAGCCGACAAGCCGCTGCGGTATCACGGTACGGAACTCGGGCACATAGTGCTGGAGGTTCCTGCCGATGGTGGCTGGCCAGTCGACATCGGCAAGGCGCGGACGGCGCGTCCGGCTGCCACGGTTGAGTGATCCCGAGACCGCTGATCGGGTTCGAAGTGCGATACGTCGTTCGATCTGCTCCAGGACTTGTCCGACCACAACGCGCGCCGTCGCCCGGGTGGTCTCAGGCATGGCCGAATTCAAGCTGAGCAGGGTCGCGGCCAGGTCTACGTTGGGCTCCACCGTGGACAGCAGCTCAGGCTCGAGCAACATCGAGGTGAGACCGAGACGCTCGATTGCGTCACGCTGGAGCACCTGGACCACGCTGGTCGGGAAGTAGCGGCGAATATCGCCGAGCCAGTGGGCGACCTGTGGCGCCGACGCGCCAAGGCCGCCAGTCCTCGCTGAACGATGATCGCGGCTCTCGGTTTCTGCGTCATAGACGGCTGCCAGCGCCTGATCCATGCCGATCTCAGGGCCCTCCAACTCGACGCCCAGCGAGTCGGCTGCCGGTTCGCCGAGCAGCAGCCGCCACCGTCGCCGAACGTCGGTGACGGTGGGCCCTGGCCGCTCAGGCATGGCCCGCCCGGAGGATCATCTGAACAGTCGCCAGCGCGACCGCCGCCAATTCCTGGTCGATGTTCGCGTCCTGCTCGTCCTCGGCTAGACCGCGAGCGGAACCGACGCGCTCACCGATGGCCCGGCGTTCAGCGGGACTGAAGGTCGCGAAGCTTCGCCGCACCAGCGGTAACAGATCGACGAACTCCGGTTCGGTAAGCCCTTGAACCCAGGTTTCGAGGAGTCTGCGCAGCTCGTGGTCATGGATGAGGAGCAGGGCGCCGTCGGCGAAGAACCCGTCCACCCAGGCGGCCTTGGCAGCTGCGTCCGCACCAAACGAAAGCGCCCGCTGCAGCCGAACGGCGACATCGTCCAATCGCTCTGCATCGTGTAACAGTCGCACCATCCGCCCGACCAACTGTCCGTGGACGTCGCGCCGATCAATCGTTGCGGCGAGCGTGTCATGCCACATGGCAGGCACTGTCGAGCCTTCTGCGGTCGTGTCGCGGAGCAGGCCGACAGATGCGGAGACCTCGTCGATACGCCTCCGCATCTGTGTCGCGTTGTCCTCGTCCAGTCCCGTCACGGCTCGCGGCAGCCCGGCACAGATCCGCCGCAGCAGCACGTCGCTGACCTGCTTCAGGTCGGTGGTGTTGGTCTGCCGTACGTCGCCGTAACGCTGAGCCCGCGCCAATGCCGGTAGGGCGTCCATCAGGTGCACCACGTCCACGTCTAGTGCTGCCTTGGCGGTGAGGGCCGCCAGTAGCTCGCGCAGAGCATCAGGGAGGTCGGCGTGCAGGCAGCGTTCAACGGTGCCGGTCAGCTGAACAAGGTCTCCGTCGGTCAGCACCGCGCGAACCCGGCCGCCCGCGGCGTCAGCTACGGTCGTGCCCCACACCGAAGCCTCGACCACCGCCACCGAGAACTCGGGCCGCCATTGGACCCGCCAGGTCTCCCGAAACGTGCCCAACGCTTCGATGTCGCTGCGAGCCGGGCGCACCCAGTCAATTCCCAGCAAGCGCAGCCGATGGAACAGCCTTGATCGATCCTGATCGTACGGCTTGCGCAGATCAAGATCGTAAATCCGGGCGGCCGCCTCCCGCCGCACGCGCAGGCGACGGCACGTGCGGAGCAGATCGGCCTCCAGTGGAACTGTCGGTACCTGCTCATTGACCGCGCCCAAGGCCTGTCCGACGACCAGATGCTGGGTGATGAAGCGCACCGCTCGCTCGTCGCCATCACAGAGCACGGCCCGGGTAGCCTCTGTGACCTCCGATAACCCGGCTAGTGGACGGCCGCGCAGCGCCGCAAGCGTCTCGGCGAGTCGAACCGCCTCGATCACCTGAGCGCTGGAGGCAGTCAGATCCCGCGTACGCAGCGATCGGGCCACTTTGCTCAGCCACCGGGTGATTGGCTGATCCGGCGCATTCCACAGATGGGCATACCAGCCCGGCGAGGTAACCCCAGCCCCATAACCGGTGCTGGCGGCCAGACGCTCGTGACTCCACGGCACCCAGGTGATCGTGATCTTGCGCCGCCGGCTGCCGCGCAGAATGGCGGCGTCCTGCTTTGCGGGCGGAAGGGGCGGCTGTACTGCAGGTGCGTGCCAGGCACCGCACACGACGGCAACACGGCCACGACCGCGCCTCAAGACCGAGCGGATCGTTTGGCGCATGTACGCCTCTCGGCGCGCTTCGCTGAGCACTTCTCTCGAGTCGCCGCTCGGACCGACCTCAGCCCTCAACTCGGTCATCGCCTCGACGAGCGCGGGGAAGGGTGAGGATCCGTCCAGACGCGACTCGACCACGTCGTCCCACCACCGTTCCGGATCGTCGTATCCCGCCGCCTGGGCCAGAGCGCGGAGTGGATCGGCGGCTTCACTTCGTTGGCGGCGGCGCGGTACGGCGGCTGCTTGGTCCGGGTCGGCATCCTGAGGATGATCACCGACGTCGTGGTCAAGGCCGCGGTGATCTTGGTCATCCAGGGCAGGCTGCGCTGCTGCCGGCTGGGGCGCCAACGACATCGCAGCCGGTAGGTCGCAGAAATGGGTTTCGACGCCGCGGCCAATGGCCCAGGTCATCGCCTGCCACTCGGGGGAGAAGGCGGCGAACGGCCAGAAGGCCGCCACGCTGGGCTGCTCCGGTGCGTAGGCGAGGAGCGCCAGGGGCGGCTCCATCCCGTCCGCGAGGACCCAATCCAGCACGCCGTCGGCGTCAGCGGGACCCTCGATCAGAACGGCATCCGGCTCGAAATCCGCCAAAGCCGCAAGCATCGACCGGGCGGACCCCGGTCCGTGATGTCGGATTCCGTACACCTCGACTGCAGCGCGGGTGTCGAGGGTCACGACACCTCGCGGCACGCCGTGTAGAACTCAGACCAGCCGGGCCGTTCCCGAACCACGACCTCGAGATACTCGTTCCAGGCCACCCGGTCAGCTACCGGGTCCTTGATCACGGCCCCGATGATGCCGCCCGCCACGTCATCCGGAGTCAACCGGCCGGTCCCGAAATGGGCCGAGAGCGCCATACCGCTGGTGATCACCGAGATCGCCTCGGCAGTGGACAAGGTGCCGGAGGGTGACTTGATCTTGGTGCGTCCGTCCTCGGTGACGCCGGAACGCAACTCGCGAAAGACCGAAACCACCCGCCGGATCTCGTCCAACGCCGCCGGCACAGGCGGCAACTCCAAAGCGGTGGAAAGATCGGCCACCCGGGTGGAGACGATCGTCACCTCCTCCTCTTCGCTCGCGGGCAGGGGCAGCACCACTGTGTTGAAGCGGCGGCGAAGCGCCGATGACAGCTCGTTGACCCCGCGGTCACGATCGTTTGCGGTGGCGATCACATTGAAGCCCTTCACCGCCTGGGTCTCGGTACCCAACTCGGGAACTGGCAGGGCTTTCTCGGACAAGATCATGATCAAGGCGTCTTGGACGTCGGCCGGGATCCGGGTGAGTTCCTCGATGCGCACCAGGCAGCCGCGCTGCATTGCCGTCATCACCGACGAGGGCACCATGGCTTGCTCACTTGGGCCTTCAGCGAGCAAGCGGGCATAGTTCCAGCCGTACCGAATGGCTTCTTCCGGAGTGCCGGCCGTGCCCTGCACCAGGAGCGTGGAATCGCCCGAGATGGCAGCGGCCAGATGCTCGGAAACCCAGGACTTGGCCGTTCCCGGAACGCCAAGAAGCAACAACGCCCGATCCGTGGCCAGGGTGGCCACCGCCACTTCGATCAGCCGACGTGACCCTACGTATTTCGGTCTGATCATCATTCCTTCTGACAATGGACCACCCATCAGATACCGCACCACCGCCCAGGGAGAAAGTCGCCAGTGGGGCGGTCGCGGTTGTTCGTCGACCTGCTGCAAGGCAGCGAGTTCGTGGGCATACTCCTGCTCGGCATGCGGACGCAGCGGCTCGCTCATCGACCTGGGCTGCAGACGCGGATCGGCGTCAAGAGACACCGGATGCCTCCGTTCGGTCAATGTCTTTCGGGCGGCGGGAACCGCAGGCCGACGGATCGTGTTCTGCGGCGGTGAAAACGCTCATTGATCGCGGTCACTCCCGGTGAAGACCGCGTCGATCTCCAGCTGGATCGCGGCGGTCCGCTCTGACGTCGGTTCTGGAGCCTCGTCGGTGTGGGTCCTTTCTCCGGACATTACGGCGACGACCTGCTCAGCCAGACGAGCCCAGGCAAGGTTCTGATGGAGAAACCAGATACCGCGTACGCCCATGGCTTGGGCGAGCAGTAGCCGGTCGTACGCCACCGATACCGACGCTAACTCGGCCAGTGGTTGCCAATGTTCCGGCCAGACCTGATATCGGCGGTCCACACAAGCGGCCAGCCAGTAATTGATCATGTCGGGTTCCGGTTGGTCGAGTATGCGGCCGAGGAACTCCTGCGCCGGAGCGGGTGCCCAGTCAGTCTCGTTCGCTGGCGCCGTTGGCGGCGGCTCAGCTGTGGTGAGCCGAGATCCGGCCCCGCTCCACGATCGATGTTGCGCTGCAAGATCGAGAATCTGGGTGGCTGGGTCGTCGCTGGTAGCGGGAATTGCCCACAATGCAGCTGGCGAGGGAGGGACGGGACGGCGATCCGTGCCGAGCAGCGCGGTGGCCACCACGTCGCTCCACCTCGTGTCGGTCATCACGCAGCCCGGCCTAGCACCGAGGTGCTGAACGGCAGACCGCTGTGGTCAGCCAACACGCTTAGCGGTCGGAACTGCTGACCGTCCCATTCACCGAAGATGCGGAGCGGCGAGCCGCCCGACCGGGCTAGCAGGGGCCATGGCTCGCCATATCGCTCCAGAAGGCGGCAAGCCGACCCGGAGCTATCCCGTAGCAGCCAGGATCCGCCCCGCGAGTGGCCACGAACGGGAGCCGCCTCGACGACCGCCGGCATCCGGGTTGCCCATGGGTCGGCTGCGAGGAGCTCCGCGAATCGACGTTGCACCTCAGCAAGGGACTCCGTCACAACGTCGTCCTGCAGGCCCAACCGATCATGACCGACGTCGTCATGTTCTCCGATCAACGCCCGATATTGCCCCGAGCCGGGATAGAAGTGCATTCTCGACACGAGAACTTGTCCGGGCAGCACGGTCGCATCCAGGAAGCCGCCGGGCGGGGCGAAATTGAGCCAGAGCGCCCAGCGCGACGTCGCACTACCGTAGAGCCAGACCCGCCGGGTTTCGAGCCGGAACTCGACCGTGTCCACCATGCCGAGCGCCAGCCATCGGTCTGAAATCCCAGGACTGGCGAGAACCTGGCTCTTACTCACCGGATAGCCAATCCGAGACCGTACGGTCGCCGCCAGGTCGGGCGGCAACGAGTCCAGCCCGCGATGAGCCTGGATCAGCAGATGAAGTGAAGCGAACTGACTGAGCACCCGTTCGGGCCACCCAACGCCCGTAAGCTCAGCCGGGATGGATCGCAGCAGGCTGGCGACCCCCGGCGCCTGGGCGTCAACCATCCGCGCTGCCATGTGATCGACATGGTAGTAACCGGTCCGTTCGAAACCGGCGAGCCCACCGCGGACCTGATCGCTGAGCCAACGATCAAGCTCCTCCAGACCGGCACGAACTCGCTCGACCCGGGTCGCGGCTCGCTTGGCAGCGGCAGCGGGATCTGTCAGTGCGGTCGCCCCTGCGCGCTCACCGACGGCCATCCCGACAGCGTAGTTTGCGGCTCTGACAGGCAGATCGGCAGCGATGAACTCAGAGGTTGTGCCGAGGTGACGCAGGGCGTCGGAAGCCCAGGATCGCCTCGACCATGTGTGCGGCGGCCACAGCATGGGCGACATCGTGCATGCGAAGGATCCGTGCCCCGCTCAGCATGCACGCCGTGGCGGCGGCAAGGGTTGGCGCCAATCGATCTGCCTTTGACAAACCGGTCGCCTCACCCACGAAGTCCTTGTTCGAGACGGCGGCGAGCAGCGGCAGACCGATGTCCGCGATCTCGGTCAGCCGGCGGGTGAGTTCGAGAGAGTGAAAGGTGTTCTTGTTGAGGTCGTGGCCGGGATCAAGAATGATCTTGTTCTCCGGCACGCCTGCGTCGACGGCATGCTGCACCCGTTCCCTCAGGAAGTTCTTGATCTCCGAAAGGATGTCGTCATAGTGAGGACGTGGAAGGTGCTGTCGCGGCTGGGCTTTGCTGTGGGTGATGACCACGGAGGCCTGACCGGCTGCGACCACGGCAGCAAGATCATGATCCTGCAGGCCCGTGGTGTCGTTGATCACCGATGCGCCCGCCGCGAGGCTGCGAGCTGCCACCTCGGGACGAAAGGTGTCAACCGAGATGACGATGTCGCTGGCGGCCGACACCGCGGCAACGACCGGAAGTACCCGGTCGATCTCTTCCGCCTCGTCGACCTCTGGGATAGCGGGTGAAAACGGAACCCCGCCGATGTCGACCCAGCCCGCTCCTGCCTCTTCTGCGGCCAGAGCCGCGGTGACGGCCTCATCGAGTCCGTAGGTGCGGCCCTGGTCGAAGAAGGAATCCGGAGTCCGGTTCACGATGCCCATGACGATGATCTGGCGGGAGAAGTCGAACGGGCGCCCTCCGATTATGCGGACCGGATCCCTGAGCGGTGGCAGGTACGTCACATTGCCAGTGTTGCCGACAGTGGCCCAAGGACGGTGGTGAGATGATCAGGTGGGGTCGCAGATCGACGATTTTCTCGAGCTTGTCGAGCAGTTGGACGTGGACCGCATCGACTCGGCTCGGTACTCCACCTTCAAGATCAATGGCGACACATTCGGATATCTCTGGCCTCGAACCCGCACCGTCGGCCTCAAGCAACTGGTTGCTGAGCAGCTCGCTCTGGTCGCTGAAAGGCCCGAGGTTTTCGAAGTGCAGTTCACTGCCGGCCGGTTCGGCTGGGTCGTGGTCTACCTTGACGGCATCGATCGGTCAGAGCTCGCTGAACTCACCTATGAGGCGTGGCGGCTGACCGCTCCGGCGGCGTTGATCGAAAGCCGCGGTGACGAACTGCCGACGTAGGTGGGGCGACCCGGCAACAGGATCGAGGGAGCACGAGACGTCCGCGAGGACCAGCGCTGTCCCCACAGCTACTGCTATGGAATCAGTGTTTCCACCGCCGATCTGGGCGCGCCACAGGGCCGACGTAGGCTGAATCGGTGCGACCGTCCATCCCGCTGGGCCGCATCGCTGGCATCAAGGTCGGGATCAACGTCAGCGTGTTTCTCATCGTGGTGATCTTGGTGAGTGCGCTGACGACCGGCCAGCTGCCCGCCGCCTTCCCGGACCGCAGCATGACTGCCTACGTGATCGCGGCGATCATCGCCGCGGTGTTGTTCCTCGCCTCGCTGCTGGCTCACGAGCTGGCACATGCGCTGGTGGCCCGCCGCAACGGCATCGAGGTCGAAAGCATCGTGCTGTGGCTCCTCGGCGGCGTCGCCCAGCTCCGGGGCGACGCGAAAACTCCGGGGGCGGACTTTCGGATCGCCATCATGGGCCCCTTGACCAGTCTGGGACTGGCCATCGGGTTCGGCCTCACCGCCGGTGGGCTTGGATTGCTCGGTGCCACCGGATTGCCTTCCGGGGTGCTTGCTTATCTGGCTGCAACCAACGCGATGCTGGCAGTGTTCAATCTCATACCCGCCGCGCCACTGGACGGGGGGCGGATCTTGCGGGCGGCGTTGTGGCGGTGGCGAGGCAAGCGGCAGACAGCCGCGGTGAACGCCGCTCGCGCGGGCAGGGTTCTCGGCTTCGTACTGATTGCGCTCGGCGGGCTGCAGGTCGTGACTGGTTCTAGACTCAGTGGGGTTTGGCTCGCACTTCTCGGCTGGTTCGTGGTCAGCGCCGCGACCGCTGAGGGGCGGCAGGCCCGGCTGACTGGCCAGGAAGCTGGTGCCAGGGCCGCCCCCTCCGGGGCTGATCTGACCGCACTTCCACCCGATCCCGGAGCCCGCCCACCCGACCGCCGGTCCGACCC
>DATFQP010000347.1:0-4680 GCA_035264145.1 Propionibacteriaceae bacterium | reverse complement strand
GGACGGCTGTCACACCGTCACGCCTGGCTGCGGCTCGTCTCTTCGACGGCGCTCAGGATCAGCTGCGTCACGGCCTCTGGCTGCGACACCATGGACGCATGCGAGGCCGCCACCTCCTCCATTCGCGCGTTCCCACGCTTGGCCATGAAGCGCTGTCCCGCAGGCGGAATGGCGCGATCCTCGGTGCCGACCAGGTACCACGACGGGATTGAACGCCACCCCGGCCGGGCCCGAAGGCGTGGCTGCCGCTGCCCCGCTCCAGGGTCGCTGGGTCACCGCAATTACCGCGGCGGTGTCGGGGTCGACATCGGCGGCGAACGCCTCGGGGAAGAACTCGCGGTCCAGGTACAGGTCAACCACCTCGCTACCGTCGGCGTCGGTGAACGGCACTGGCCGCAGCGCCGCCGGCACCAGACTGTCGCCGAAGACCTTGGACTCAAGGAGCTGCTGAATGCTCTCGCCCTCGTCGGGCATCCACCCAGCGATGAAGACCAGCGCCTGCACCTGTTCGTTCGCGACGGCAGCGTGGAAACTGTTTCGGCAACCGGGCCACCAATTGATCGCGCCTGGTTTGCTAGCGGTCGCCTCGGTCCGCGCGACAGTGTTCCGAGACGTTCCCGCAGGAAGGTGTTCTTCGATGATCAGGCGAACGATCCTGATCGCGGTTATGCGTCGATCGCGGTGCGCACCTGGTCCAACATGGCGTCCTCGCCTTGACTGACCTGTGTCGCATGAAAGCCCATGAAGCCGCCCTCCTTGGCCGCATCTGCGGCGGCCTGCGCGGTCGTGAGCAGCCATTGCTTGAAGGCAGCTGTTTCGTCGGCGGCCGCCTTGGAGCTCACGATGGCACTCACCGCCTGCAGTTCCTCCAGGATCTGTTGCCCTGCCGTCGCGGCGTTGGTCGGCTTGAAGCCGCTCAGCGGGTTCTGTCTCCGCTGGGTCATCGCCTGCACGTCCAACGCGATCTCGGCAAGCAGCTGTTCGCGAGTGGGCGGATTGGTCGCCGACTTCAAAGACGCCGCGGACTCCCTGGCAAGCTCTATCGGACCGCCAGGGTCGGCCAGGGAAATCGCCATCCCCGCCACGAACGGTGCCCGCCGAACACGGATCCATTCCTCTTCGGTGAAGTCACTCTTCGTCGTCATGACCCGCCTTCCTCCACTGAACCTTTGCCGCAGGCCAGCTTGGCATGTTTCCAGGCACGGTCGCACAGTGGTCTGGGTATGAAGGACGTTGGCAGATCCGGTAAGGCCTCCGATGGGACCCCGTTTGCGTTACGCAATGCGAGCCATCGTCCTAGGCACCCGCTGGCTGCGCGGTCTCAGTTTTGGTCTCAGTCGTCTCCGTTTGCTGGCCTCCGTCAGCATCCGACTGGTCCCTTCGTAAGCGTGAACCGAGACGTGGGGATCAGCCCGTATCTCGGTTTGCGGATTTGGAAAGCAAGTGCCAACGAGCTCGCTCGGCACCGATTCGAACTGGCGCCGCTGACGAGGAGTTACACCCGCTCGAACACGTCAGGAAGGGTTCATGGACGGCGCTCCTCAACCCCGGAGGGGGCAACTGCAGAAGTCTCGACGTGCCTTAACTCGTGCCTTACGGGAGTGTAAACATCGGACGTTCACCGCGAGTCAATGTCGCTCGCTGACACTGCGGCATGTTGGCGTCAAATGCAATTTGACTAGGTCAGATGATCGTAATGCCTAGTGAAACCGCCGAACAAAACTAGTGATCGAAAACGGCCGGTTTGAGCTTGGGAAGCTGATGTTCTGCCGTTGAACTACATCCGCCTTGACAAGGCGTTTTGCTCTGTGATGCCGGTCAAAGCCCTCAACCGCTGATGCAAACCCCGTAGCGACCTCCGCAAGGTTAGCGCACGATTGGTCGGGGCAAGAACGGCTTCAGACCACGTGGCGTTACTGCGCCGGATGGAACACTTAGCGGAGCCAGCGCTGTGCTGCGTGGCCGGATCATCGGCGTGTCGTCCCCGGCTGGTCGACGTTTCGGTTGGCGCTGCCAACCCAACCGACAAGAGCGCGATCGGTGCCGACCTCCGCGCCCTTCATCGCCTGTTTCTCCCCGCCCGCAGAAGCAGTTGCTTGAAGAACTACCTTCCGCTGATGGCCCGGCGGTCGTAGAGTTCGGACGGCAATCTAATCTCCACCGTTACTACGCAGAATCAAAAACCACGTCGCTCGAAATGGACAGCTGTCTCATTGGGGGTAGCTATACCAGCGAGGAGCATTCGATCTGTCGAGAACGAATGGCGTCCTTGAGGCAGTCGAGAACGAAGGGCGTCCTTGAGGCAGCCAGAATCAACCAATAGGTAACTCTGCAGTGAGTCAGCGCGCACGCGTAATACGCCTTGACTTACCGAACGCGACCGACAAGGCAGAAATTGCAGGGTTCCATTACTGGAACAAGTAGGTGAGACTGGAAATCCGTGCTCAAGGAGGTCCAGATCATGGCTATGACCGCTGCACCGCCCCCGTCGGTATCCGAGCCGCCGCCGCGGATGCGCGCGGGCCACGTCTTGTTGGTGGTCTTCGGTTCCTTGCTTGCGCTCGTCGGGTTGGCGTTGACAGCGATCGCCATCTCGCTCGGATGGGTTGCGTTCGCTCAGCGTGACGGCCGCTTCCTGACCACGCCGGTCGAACGATACGAGGTGGACTCGTACGCCCTCACCACTCAGGAGCTCAACGTTCTCGTGGACCCCGGGACGCCGACCCTCGCCCGTGGTGACATCGCTCGCGTGCTGTTGCGAGGCACCTCTGCCCGGGCAGATGGTGAGATCTTCATCGGCATCGCGCCCCAGAGCGAAGTCTCCCAATATCTGGCGAGCGTGGAGCATTCGGAGTTGACCGATGTGCGCGCACGACCGTTCCGCCCGGAGTATCGCAGTGTGCCGGGCACGAAGGCCCCAGCTCCTCCCGGCCAGCAGGGCTTCTGGGTCGTCTCCGCTCAAGGACCTGGAACCCAACAAGTGGAGACCGTGTTGCGCTCCGGAAGCTGGGTCGTGGTGGTCATGAACGCCGATGCGAGCCGACCCATAGCGGTCGATCTTCAAGCCGGGGCACGAACTGACCTGTTCGGCCCGATCACAATCGCCGTCCTGATCGGAGCCCTGGTGCTCCTCGCAATCGGTGTACCACTGCTAGTGGTCGGAGCGGCTGGATTGGGGCGCAATGCGGCGATGTCACCGGCGCAGTCAACGGAGACGGCGGTGACCGCCGGAGGACAGACAATCACCCCCACCGAGCGATCAGCCTCCGGCCCGCCGGTTCACGGTGGAACTCCGGCCGACGGCGGTGCGCCCTATCCCGCGCATTTGCGGGGTGATCTGGACCCACAGCTGTCACGCTGGATGTGGCTGGTGAAGTGGTTCCTCGCCATTCCGCACCTCATCCTGCTCGCCTTCTTGTGGCTCGCGTTCTTGATCGTTACCATCGTCGCCGGGTTCGCGATCCTCTTCACCGGGCGCTATCCACGCTCACTCTTCGACTTCAACGTGGGCGTGCTCCGCTGGAATTGGCGAGTCGGCTTCTACGCCTATTCAGCACTCGGCACGGATCAATACCCGCCGTTCACACTGGCCCGCACCAGCTATCCCGCGGATTTCGACGTGGCGTATCCAGAACGGCTGTCCCGCGGACTCGTGCTGGTGAAGTGGTGGCTACTCGCCATCCCGCATCTAGTCATCGTGGCGCTCTTCACCACACCCTGGTACTGGATCTCCGATCCAGACTGGACGACAAATGCTCAGCGCAACGGTGGGATCTCGTTGCTCGGAGTACTGGTGCTTATCGCAGTCATTGCTCTCTTGTTCACAGGGCGCTATCCGCGCTCACTGTTCGACTTCATTCTCGGGTTGAACCGGTGGATCTATCGGGTCACCACATATGTCGCGCTCATGCGAGATGAGTACCCACCGTTTCGCCTCGACCAAGGCTCGCACGACGCTCCCGGCAGACGTTCGTATGTGGAAGCGACACCCGTGCTGCCAATAGATGCGGGCTCGAGCCAGACCGGCAGCCGGGACCCGAGCTGAGAAGCATATGCCGTTACGGGCTTTGGCGCGCCCCAGGACAAACTCGGCAGGATCCCGTGATCTGTCTGGCGACCACGAGCGCCGTCATCTCCCAGACCGACGACTGACTGAATCTGCCTACCAGGCGCGGCCACTGCTGTCACCGCTCAACGGATCGGCGCGAAGCGAGAACTGCACGAGTGAGGAGCCCAAGCCCAAGCACCCCTAGCCCGGCCAGCACGCTGGCGATCGGCAACGTGGCCACCAAGACCAGGCAGCCAGTGAAGCCCAACGCAGCGACCGGTCGCCGCCAATGTCGAGCCCTGCCGGGCAGTGTCCAGGCGCTGGCGTTCCCGATCGCGTAGTACACGAGTACGCCCGTGCTGGAAAAACCGATTGCCCCGCGAATGTCGGCCACGCTGACGGCAAGAACGACCACCGCCCCAAGCAGAAGCTCAGCGCGTTGTGGCACGGCGAACCGCGGATGGATGGCGGCCAGTGCAACGGGCAGCTCTCGATCGCGAGCCATGGCCAACGCGGTCCGGCCGACGCCGGCCATCGCGCTGAGCAGCACCCCAAGACTGGCCGCTACCGCTCCCACCTGCACCAGCGGCGCAAGCGAACGCAGCGACCCGGTCAGCACAGCATCTTGCAGC
>DATFQP010000346.1:0-8709 GCA_035264145.1 Propionibacteriaceae bacterium | reverse complement strand
CGAGTGGCGGGAAGGAATTCCGTGCGCATCCTGATGTGGGACGTGCACGGGGGCTACACCGACTCGTTGCTCACCGGGTCCCATGATTACCTCTTCCTGCCGCCGGACGCCGCAGGGCGCGGTGGCCTGGCTCGCTTGCGTGATTCGCCGTCGGCGTCGGCCCGGGAAGTCAGTGCTGCGGAGTTGCGTGACGACCCACCAGACCTGGTGCTGCTTCAGCGGCTGGAGGAAGTCGATCTGTGCCGCGAGCAGCTCTGTCTATGGCCTGGTGTCGATGTGCCTGCGATCTTTCTCGAGCACAACACGCCCAAGATCGACGTCCCCAATACCCGCCACCCGCTGGCCGATGCGACAGGACTGTTGATCATTCAGGTCACGCACTTCAATCACCTCTTCTGGGACTGTGGTGACGCCCCCAGCCGGGTCATCGAGCACGGCATCGCCGACCCGGGGCTGCGCTATTGCGGCGAGGTGGACCGCCTGGCATTCGTGGTGAACGAACCCGTACGCCGGTGGCGGGTGACAGGGACCGACCTGTTGTGCCGCTTCTACGGGCTGCAGATCGACGCCTTCGGCATCGATGCCGACCTGCTGGCGGACGCGCTGCATCCGGGTGATCCGAAGATCAGCTTCGCGGGCAACCTAAGTCCCGAGGAGCTGTATGAGGCCATGGCTCGACGGCGCGCCTATCTGCACCTCAACCGCTGGACGTCACTAGGGCTGTCGCTGATTCAGGCCATGTTGTTAGGCATGCCGGTGGTTGTGCTGGACGCCACCGAGGCGTCGCGCGCGGTTCCGCCGGACGCCGGTGCCTTGTCCAGCGATGTGGTTGAGCTTGCTGAAGCGGCTCGAATGCTGCTGCGCGACCCCGACGAGGCCGCCCGCCGAGGGCAGAACGCCCGCCGAGCAGCGCTCGAAAGGTACGGAATCGAGCGTTTTCTCTGCGATTGGGATGCAGCGTTCGCCGACGCTGCCAGCTAGCTGGCTGATCACCCAAGAGCCTGGTAGGCCTCCAGATTGGCCAGTTGCAGGTCCCAACGCGGCTGCCGGTCGGTAGGTGCGCGGAGCACTTCGAGGATCCGCTTGGCCCGAACGAGCGGCAGGATCAGATCATCGTCGTCGCCAGGCATGCTGCCGCCGCCGTCGCGATAGCCGGCCACGAAGTCAGTCATCCCGGGACGCCAGTCGGTGGGGTCGCAGAACGGCCACAAGCTCGCCGCCAGGTCCCAGACCAGCCAGTCGATGTCGGCTTCCTCCCAGTCGAGCACTGCCGTCACCGATCCGTCCTGCACCAGCACGTTCCCCGGGAAGATGTCGTTGTGGGTAGTGCCGACGGCTGGCCGTCGCGTTCGGTCGATGTGGGAGACCAGCCGGATCAGGTCCGTACGAGCCTCAGCAATCACTCGCAGCCACCGGTCGAATGTCGGCGGCATCTCTCCCAAGGGGGGAATCGGCAAGTCGCGAAGTCGAGCGTGACCCGGCCGACTGGGCAGGTCGATTACCGTGGCGTGCAGGCGCCCAAGCGCGGCGCCGACCGCGCGCCGGTCTGACGGCCGCGCGGGGTCGCCCGGCCGGAACGGCATCAGCCACACCGGTTGCTCGTCGTGAAGGAAAAACGTCGAGCCGTTCCGGTCAGGCAGCGGGGGAGGCACCTCCGGCAGCTGATCGGCGAGCAACCTCAGCAGCCGATGCTCCCAGGACAGGCTGTCCAGATCGGCGGGCGGATGCTTGAGATGGAGGACCAGGTCGAGGCCCTCCAGCAGGAATACGTCATTCGCGTAACCCCCGGTCAGCCTCCTGGCGCTGACCGGAGCGTGCAGGCCATAGCGCTCCGAGACCACCGCCAACAAGTCACCCGGCATGCCGGCCGCGGCCGAGCCTGTGGGGTGCGGAGGCATCAGCGCTCGCTCGGTGCGCTTGAACCGCCTGCCTGCCGGTGATCGTCGGTTGGCCAACCGAGACCACTGCACCCACTCCTGCGCGTAGCCAGCACGAGGATGTTGGTCACGATACGACGAGACTGCCCCGCCGCCCAGCGGCCGTCGCCGGCTGGGCCAGACGCCGGCAGGCGGCGGCCAGCACATCCTCGACGCCAATCCCGAGCAGGCCTGGATCCGGCTGATCACCGTGCGGGTCGCCGCTCGAACCATGCCAGAGAACGGTGTGCGGACCGTCGGCTGGCGGGCCCCATTGGCTCGGCGGAGTCGGCCCGAAGAGCAGCACCGAGGGCGTGCCGTACGCGCTCGCCAGGTGAGCGACGCCGGTGTCACCGCAGATGACCAGCCGCGCGGTCGCGACCAGAGCAGCCAACTGGCCGACATCCAACTCGCCGCAGAGATTGCTCTTAGGCGGCAGCCCGCCGCTGCCGACCACGATGGCCGCCGCACTCACCTCGTCCGACGTGCCGGTGACCACGACCTGCTGGCCGTTGGCGACCAGTCGGCGGGCAACGGCCCCGAAGCGCTCGGCCGGCCAGCGCCGGGCAGGGGCTGCCGCGCCGGGATGAACGACGACCGCGTCAGCGACCCGTGGCGGCACATCGGGCACCGACAGGCACAGATCGCGCGGATCGGCTGGAATTCCGTGGCACCCCAGCAGCCGGCACCAGCGGCGTACCTCGTGAAGATCATCCGTCCAGTCGGGACCACTGACCTCTCGTCGCAGCGGATGGCGGTGGGTGATCAGATGTCGAGCGCCGGTCGCCACAAGATCATCGATGCTGTCCGGGCCGCTGCCATGCAGATTGACCGCCAGATCGGGTCGCGGGTCAACCCGACCGAGCCGGCCGAGACCGTCGGTCGGTTGTAGGTGATCAAGTGCTCCGGTCAAGCCGATCAGCGGCTGCAAGTAGGCGGGAGCGGCGAGCCTCAGCACGGCGTCCGGGTACGCCGAACGAAGGGCCCGGTACGCGGGCACACCCGTCAGGAAGTCCCCGAGCCCGAGCGCGCGCAGAATCAGGACGTGCCGCACGGTCAGGGCCAGGACGCCTCGGTCGAGGAGCACACCACCAGCTCGCGGACTTCGCAGCCGGGCGGCTGGCTCAGGGCAAAGACCACCGCCGCCGCCACGTCTGCCGGCTGGTTGAGTTTGGCGTCCGGTGGCGGCTTGTACTGCTCGGTCCGGCCGTCGAAGAACGGGGTGTGCATGCCGCCCGGGATGAGCAGCGTGACGCCGACCTCACCCGATGTCTCGGCGGCCAGCGCCCGAGTGAAGCCGACGACGCCGAACTTGGATGCGCAGTAGGCCGTGGCGTCGCCGACCGCCTTGATACCCAGGGTGGAGGCACAGGTCACCACCCGGCCCTGGGTCCGCTTCAGATACGGCAGTGCCGCCCGGATCACCGCTGCGGTGCCCAGCAGGTTGACCTTGATCACCCGCTCCCAGTCCGCCATCGGCACCTGATCAAGGGGTCCACAAGAGTCGATCCCGGCGGCGGTGAAGACACCGTCCAAACGGCCGCCGTTGGCAGCCACGATGGAACTTACTGCGCGTTCCGCCGCCACCGCATCGGAAAGATCGACCCGCTCGTACGGCACCCCGCCGGCGGGTGCCGCAAGATCGAGAACCAGCGGGCTGCCGCCGGCCGTCCGGACGGCATCGACGGTGGCCGCGCCGAGCCCGGATGCACCGCCGGTGACCAGGATCGTGCCGAGCCTGGTGCGGCCATCGACAGGAGACGCATCAGCTGTTGAAGTGCTGGACATGGTCGTGGTGGTCATGAAGCCTCCTGAGGAACAGTCGGTATGGCGGACTCGTCGAGTCGCCGGTTGAGCGTCGCGGTGTCAACGAGGCGCGACGTCGAGTATCCGGGGACGACCGGAACCAGGACGATCTGGCCGCCGAACTGGCTGACGACGTCGGCTTCCGCCATCGGTCGGTTCGCGTAGTCGGTGCCCTTCACCCAGATGTCCGGCTGCAGCTTGGCCAGCAGGTCGGCTGGTGTCTCCTGGTCGAAGATCGCCACCCCGTCGACCGCCGCCAACGCATGCAGGACTCGAGCCCGATCATCCTGGCCGACGATCGGACGGCTGGCACCCTTGGCCCGGCGGATGGAGGTATCGGAGTTCAGGCACACGATCAGCGCGTCACCTAGCGCCCGGGCTTGCTCCAGCAGGCTGACGTGTCCGCGATGCAGGAGGTCGAAGCAACCGCCGGTAGCGACCAGCCGCCCACCCGTACGGCGGATCCGATCAGCCAGCTCGAACGGGTTCCGTCGCTCGCTCCAGCTGCCGGATTCCGGGAAAAACCCGCTCCGGGCGGCAGTGGACATCGAGGTCGCCGCGCCGGCATGGACATAGTCGGCCGCCCAGCTGACCGCGGCTCGAACCGCCGTGTGGGCATCTGCTCCCGTTCGGAATGCCTCGGCGGCTGCCGCCGCGAAAGCATCACCTGCTCCGCAGGTGTCGGGTCGCATCGGCGCTCGCCGATCGAGCACTGGCACGGTCGTGGTGTTCCCTGACTCCCGGTCGGTGACTGTGGCGCCCCGATCACCGCGGGTGACGGCAACCGCCTGCGCTTGCCAGACCTCGCACAGCCGACTCCCTTGAATTCCCGGGTCCTCATTCCGGCTGAATCGGGCCGCCTCTGCCGCATTCGGGGCCACCAGCGCACAACCGAGAACCGGTTCGGCTCCGGCTGGGTGCGGATCCCAGACCAGCGGAACCTGGGCAACTCGATGCGTCAGGCGCTCGCGCAAGGCGGGCAGCGCCGTGACGCCGCGTCCGTAGTCGGAGACCACGATCGTGCTCGCCTGGGCGATCGCCTCGGTGACTGCGGGCGGAATCAGCGCACCCTCGGCGCGGCCATCCCCGGTGTCCAGCCGCAACATTGGCACGCCCGCGGCCGAGACCCGGGTTTTGCAGACCGTGCTCCCGCGCAACCGCAGCGGTCGTACGTCGACGACGGGATCAAGCAGGTCGCGCAGCACCTCTCCTGCATCGTCGGCCGCCATTGCGGTGATCAGGACCACCTCGTCCGCCAGCTGAGCTGCAATTAGCGCTGCCAGACCGGCACCACCAGGCCGGTGCCACGACCGTTGCACGTCGACGACCGGTACGGGAGCATCCGGGCTGAGCCGGTCGGCCGTCCCTTCGATATCGATGTCCAGCAGCGAATCACCGATGATCACCAGCGGCCCGGCAGTCACGTCGGCACTCCTAGTGCGTCGTCGAGCGCGATGCAAAGAGCGTGAACCATCGACAAATGGATCTCTTGCACGGTGGCGACGGTGGCTGCGATAACCGGGATGGCGGAGTCCGACAGCGCGGCAAGAGGGTTCGGCGCCGGCCCGGTCAGTGCCCACACGGTGACCCCGGTCTCTAATGCGGCCTTGGCGGCGGCCACCACGTTGGGGCTGGTCCCGCTGGTAGAGAAGGCGATGAGCACATCGCCTGGCCGGCCGTGAGCCCGGACCTGCCGTGCGAAAACGTCTTCGACGCCGTAGTCGTTCATGATCGCGGTAGTGGCACTGGAATCGGCGCACAGCGCGATGGCCGACAGCGGTTGCCGGTCGTGGCGAAAGCGCCCGACGAGCTCGCCGGTCAAATGCTGGGCCTCGGAGGCGCTACCGCCGTTGCCGCAGGTGAGCACCCGACCTCCGGCTGTGAAGACCTCCGCCAGCCGCTCGGCCCAACCAGCGACGACAGGCGTCAACTCCACGGCCGCCTCGGCGGCCGTGGCCAATGCCGCAAGATGTTCACTGACCCGGTGCTGCCGGTCAAGGGCCGTGTCGTTGCCGATCATGGTGCACCAACTCCCGAGTAGGCGAGCCTGCCGACGGCGTCGACGACCTCGTCGGGCCGGATCGAGCTGAGGCAGGGGTGGCCGGGCAGGGGACAGATTCGCGCGCGCGAGTCGCGGCAGGCTGCCTCCTGGTCGCCGAGGGTGATCAGAGGAATCCCGTACGGTGCCCAGCGCACAGCCGGGACAACCGGCGCGAACAGCGAAACCACCGGTGTCTCCACCGCAGCTGCTAGGTGTGCGGGCCCCGTGTTCGGGGCGACGACGACCTGAGCCCGCTCCAAGACCGCGGCCAGGTGAGGCAAGTCGAGTTGCCCGGACAGGTCACAGGCTTGATGATCGGCTACGTAGGCAGCCAGTGTCGCCTCGGAGGCCGAGCCGGTGATGATCACCCGATAGCCGGCGTCCACCAAGCCGGTCACCAGGCTTCTGCTGTGCTCTGCCGTCGGCCGCCGCGAGCTCGTGGAGGCGCCCGGGTGGAAGACGAGGTACGGGTCCGAGCCCGTCCAGTTTTCCACGTCGGGAAGCGGCCGCCGCACCGATAGCCGAGCCCCCTGCTTGTCGGGCAGGAACCCGGCGGCCTGCGCCAGGGAAAGGTTGCGTTCCGGCTCCGGGACCTGATCGTGGATTCGATGGCGCAAATCGAGCAGCGAACCGGGGTAGTCCTCGCTGATGGCACCGATCCAGCCGACGCCGGCCATCCGGAGCAGCAGCGCCAACGGGAGAGGCGATTGGTGAAAGGAGGTCAAGATCAGCGCGGCGTCGACCTCGGCGTCGCGAACCGTCGTGATCAGTGCTGACATTTGCTCCGGCTGGACCGGCCCAGGGTCGAACACCACCCAGGGCGCCGCAAACTCGATCACCTCATTTACGCCCGGCAACAGGGAGGCATCCTCCCGGCGGCCCTCGCCGACCAGCATGGTGACTTTGGCCGCTGAGGCGGCCGCGGCCCTGACCGCAGGGCCCGCGAGCAACAGATCACCGAGGCTGTCCAGCCGCGCGAGAAGAACATGTCCGCGACGGGCGGAGGCCGGAGCCGATCTCATCCGAGTCGACCCACACTCTGCCGTACGGCTGCGGCGAGGTTGGGCGCCACGGAGGCCACCACCGTGGCCCGATCAACCTCGGAGCGCCGCGTGTCGGCATTCGGTACCAGCACGGCTCGGGCGCCGGCAGTCAGGGCGGCATCGACGTCAGCTCCGGTATCACCGATCAGCACGCAGTCCCGGGCGGGAAGTCCGAGGGCGTCGGCTGCCGCCGATACCATTCCAGCCGCGGGTTTGCGGCAGCCGCAGCCATCACTCGGACCGTGGATACACACCTGCCAGGTGTCGAAGGGCCCGAGCAGCGCCTCGATGCGGGCGTTCACCGACGCAAGCTGGGCGGGAGTGATGAGACCTCGGGCGACCCCGGACTGATTGCTGACGACTCCCACGGCGATGCCGTTGCGCCGCAGAACCGCCAGGGTCTGGCCGGCTCCGGGCACGGGCTGGACGCGCCCGGGCTCGGTCAGATACGGGACATTCTCGATCAAGGTTCCGTCCCGGTCGAACAAAACGGCCCTCGGCCGCTCGGCAGGCGGTTGTCGATCGGCACGTCGGACTGTGATCTCGCCCCACAGCCGGTGCCAGATCGCCAACGGCGGAATTGCGGCGCTGGTGATGAGCATGGTGGCGATCTCGCGGCGGCTGCGCGGCCCGGGCAGGATCCTTCGGAGGGCGAAGTCGGCCGTGAACAACGCCCATATCGTGCTCGTCCCAGCCGCCAGCCGACCGCGCCGAACGGCCAAGGCAGCCAGCGCCACTCCGCCCGCTGACACCGTGAGCAGGTGGCGGCCGCTGCGCCCCGGTCCTGCTGATGTGAGCTCCCGCCACCGAGGTCCGAACTTGGCGCGCATGCGAGCGTTGTCGGCGTTCCCGGCTTGAGCGCGCAGGCTGCTGCGCCAGCCACCGCGCGAGGTGACCGGGTGGGTGGTCACCCGCTCGCCCCAGACGATCGAGTACCCGGCGCGTACGGTCCGTAAGCCAAGATCAGCATCTTCTCGGAACGCACGCGGGAAGCGTTCGTCGAAGCCGCCCGTCGTCAACAAGGCGGAGCGCCGATAAGCCATGTCGGCGGTGATCCATTGGGCGCCCACCAGACCGGTCGTTCGCCGCTGCTCGTCGGTGGGTCGCTGGCCGGCCGGCAGCGGCACGCGCAGCCTCGCCTGGGAAGCGCCGACGTGGCTGGGAAGGCCACGAAGGTCGCGGACCAATTGAGCGCACCAGTCAGCCGGTACGGTCACGTCGTCGTCGAGGAACGCCACCCACTCCGACTCGGTGGCTCGCCAGCCGGCATTCCGTGCGGCGGCGGGGCCCCTCCCGTAACTACGGACCACGACCAGCGATACAGACGTTGGCGGGAGGTCCAGTGGCGAAGCGGGATCCGGCCGATCATCAGCGATCACGATTCGGGCAGGAGCCGGCGTCTGGTCGACCGCCGCGACGAGCTCGACCAGGCTCGCCCGACCGATCGTCGGAATGACGACGGAAAATTCGATCTGCGACTCGCTCATCGCCGCACGAGAAACGGACCGATTGCCAACGCATCGACAGGCGCCGAGCCGAAGAGCTCTAGGGCGTCGCGCGGGCTGTCCACCATGGGCCGACCGGCGGTATTGAGGCTGGTGTTGACCACCACGGGGATGCCGGTCAGCCGATCGAAAGCGGACAACAATGCCGCCACCCGCTCGTCCTCGCGCGGATCGACGGTTTGGATCCGGGCCGTGCCGTCGACATGAGTCACTGCGCATAGCCGCTCCCGCCACTGCGGCGCAACATCGTGGACGAACAGCATGTAAGGGCTGGGCACCGGCCCGCGAGAAAAGATCTCTGATGCACGATCGAGAAGCACCATTGGAGCGACCGGACGAAACTGTTCTCGGCCCTTGATGTCGTTCAGCCGCTCGACGTTATCTGATCGCTCCGGGTG